>NZ_VOXS01000008.1:0-131221 GCF_013420655.1 Acinetobacter sp. Q186-3
GCTGAGTTTGGCTTGATAGCGGTAGCAGGTTTCACTAATGCCAAATGCTTTACAAGCCAAACGAATACTAATGGCATGCTGGGCAACTGCCTGTTGTGCCATCTTACGCCGGCAAGATGGCTTTACCACTTTTTTGCCATCGCTTCCTGGATGATTTCGGCCTTTAATCGCTCTTCCGCATACATCTTTTTAAGTCTGGTATTTTCGGCTTCTAGCTCTTTCAGTCGAGCCATTAATGATGTATCCATACCACCATATTTGGCACGCCATTTATAAAAGGTAGCATTACTCATGCCGTGTTCACGGCAAAGGGTCGCTACAGGTGTGCCAGATTCTGCCTGTTTTAAAATGGACATGATCTGGCTGTCAGTAAATTTAGATGTTTTCATGCAGAATCTCCTGCTCGTATCTTAAGAGAAAATTCTACTTTTAGATCCTATTATTTTTAGGGGGGATTACCCTTCATCTGCCATTGACCTATGAATATGCTCAAAAATATTATGCCAACTTTTAACTATTTTATTAATGAATATGGATAAATTCTCTCCTCTATCTATATATTCGAAAATGAACTGGATTGAACGTTCATCCTGATTTGATAATAGCTCAAATAAGTTGTTGTAATGATCTTTGAATTTAGTATAGTTCTCAAGTATATAGTCGACTAAACAAAAATTAAGAATGCTTGTATGTAAAAATTGTCTAGGGGTTAAGTATTTTTCTAATACTTTTTCCACATTAGTTAAAGTTATATCAAAATCTGAGTTTATATGGTTTATAACACTTTGAGCATAGTCTCTTTCAGTAATATTTATTACACTGTCAATAAAGAATGAAATATAGTCAGAATAGTGCTCGTCTATGTAACCTTCTCTAACTAAAAATTGAAGTAGAGGTGGATGTATATCAGATTCAAAGAATTCTTCACTTGAGTTTATAGTGAGTAACTCTTTTAATGTATTTTGCTTAAGATAATTTCTTTGATTAACTAAACCTTGCTTTTCCTCCAATAATTTTCCACGATTCGTTGTTTCACTATTTTAAATTCTATTTTCTCTTTCTTTATATGAAAGCGTAGTGTTAACTATATTTTCAATTATTTGGAAAGTAAATTTAGTATCTTCAATATTTATAATTTCACAGCGCATATATCGATCATTGTTTTGAATTTCAACAATCCATTCAAGTTTTTTGGAATTCTGAATAACTTCGAAACTTTCATCATTTGTGAGATTTTGGTGATCAAGATCCAAGCTGTCAGCTTTTAACTTTATTAAATAAGAAATTTGGTTATGCTGTATACTGTGGCCAGAACGATGAAAATTTGTGACAATAGGCATTCTGCTAAGAATTTCATAAATATATAATTTTCTTAATTCAGTGATGGTTTGAATTTTTTCTAATTGGGATGCTTGAATTTTCTCATCCAAAGCGACAATTTCATGTTTAATTTTTTCTAATTGATTTGAAATAATTTTTTTCTTTTTAATTGTAAAAATTTCATATATTTCACCTTGATTAGAGTGTAGATTTGCAAATTCGGCAGGGTAGTAGTTTTTATAAATTATTAAAGCTAATAATTTGTTTTTATTTAGATTTGGGTTGTTAAGTTTCTTTACATAGAGTTTAAATTCATTAAAAATATTTGTTACCAGTCTCATATCATCAAAATAAAGTGAGACCTGATGTAGGAAAACATCTTCTATTTCATCGTGTAGTTGACTATCACTTTGTTTGTTAATATAGTTTTTTCGAATCAAATCATAAGCATTTGTGGGGTTTATGACAGGAATAATTGGGATGATAAAATCGAAAAACTTAGATCGATCTTTATCTTTGAACATGTTATCTCTAATAGCGTATAAAAATACTATAGGACGGTTTACTTGCTTTGAGTTGTTGATAAGGGTATTGAGCTCCCTTAGTCGAATAAAAATTTCTGAATTTTCAAAACGATCTAGATCTTCAATTATGATAACGTCAAATTTTGTTCTTTCAAAAAAATATAAAATCTCATCTAGGTGTTTGTTCAGTATTGATTCTGATTTTTCATTATTTAATGTGATTTCAGTATCTTGAAACTTCAACTTAAGTTCTTTTAGCTTTTCAATATATTTTATTCCAGTAAATAATCCAACTATGCAAAATAATAAGAATAATAATGAAGCAGTTGTTGTAGGTAGTTGGTCTGAACTAGCCAATATACTAAGCTTTTCAAAAAAAATACTTTGTGGAAAAAATACAAATAGTGCTAGAAAAGCCCAGAGGAAAATAAAAAGTGTATTGGCAATTAGCTCTCTAGTTTTAACAGTTACGATGCGCTTTAGTCGAGAGCGAGGTAATGTTTTTTGATCGACTGAATAAAAGAGTTGTTGTAGTATGCTTTTTTCTATAGCTTCAATTTCAATTTCTTTACTATTAGCGTTTCCCACTTCTAATTCATCTTTAAATGTTGCTAACGATATATTTAAGTATTTCCATTGTGGATGCTTTTTTTGAAAAGTTTGTAAAACACTACTCTTACCTGAACCATATGGCCCAGTTATAGCAATATTGTTCGTTTTATTCTGTGATAATGCGAATTTCAGCATATCGGAATACGCGTTATCTTGATCTGCGCTAGTAATTGGTGTTAAAGATAAATATTGATTTGTTGATGTTATTTGAGGAGCTGAATGAATTTCTTTAATTTTTGCAAAAGTTATTTTTAATTCATTCCAAATTTTTTGGCGCTTTTCTTTTGACATTTAAATAGTCTCGTCCCTAATACATATTTAATTTTGCAAGTATTTTAGCCTTTTCATTGTTTTAACATTTATGTGTAATATAAATATTTAATTAAAGACTAGATCGTATATTTTAAAAAACCGCCAATTTATGGCGGTTTTTTGATCAATGACAACTTATGTGTCGCGCAATGACATTTTATGTGTCGCAAATGACAACTTATGTGTCGCGTGACGAAATCTTTCGCTTACCAGCTCAACGCGCCGCCCGTCTGATAATCCGTCACACGCGTCTCGAAGAAATTCTTCTCTTTACGCAGGTCCATCATCTCAGACATCCAGGCAAACGGGTTGGTCACACCGCTAAACTGCTCAGGTAAGCCCAACTGGCTTAAACGGCGGTTACAGATGAACTTCAGATATTCTTCCATCATGCCAGCGTTCATGCCCAATACGCCACGTGGCATAGTATCACGTGCATATTCAATCTCAAGCATGGTGCCTTCAAGAATCATTTGAATCACTTCTTGCTGGAATTCAGCAGTCCACAGATGTGGGTTCTCGATCTTGATCTGGTTGATCATATCAATACCGAAGTTCAAGTGCATTGATTCATCACGCAGGATGTACTGGAACTGTTCCGCCACACCATTCATCTTGTTACGACGGCCCATTGACAGGATTTGTGTGAAACCACAGTAGAAGAAAATACCTTCAAGTACACAGTAGAATGCAATCAGGTTACGCAGCAAAATCTGGTCGTTTTCAGGCGTACCGGTTTTGAAGGTTGGGTCGCTTAAAGATTGGGTGTATTTCAGGCCCCAAGCTGCTTTACGTGCGACTGATGGTACTTCACGGTACATATTGAAGACTTCACCTTCATCCATGCCTAAAGATTCGATACAGTACTGATAAGCATGCGTGTGAATCGCTTCTTCAAATGATTGACGCAAGATGTACTGACGGCATTCCGGGTTAGTGATGTGACGGTAGATCGCCAGAACCAGGTTATTGGCCACCAGTGAGTCAGCAGTCGAGAAGAAGCCCAGTGAACGCATCACGATGGTACGTTCATCTTCAGTCAAGCCATTTTCAGACTTCCACAACGCAATGTCGTGGTTCATGTTGATTTCTTGTGGCATCCAGTGGTTGGCACAACCATCCAGATATTTTTGCCAAGCCCATTCGTATTTGAACGGCACCAGCTGGTTTAAGTCAGCGCGGCAGTTGATCATACGTTTGTCATCAACCTGTACACGTCCTGCACCCATTTCCAGCTCTTCCAGGCCAGGCGCCACGTCAAGCTGTTCTAGGGAAGCAGATGCTCTTGCCAGCGAATCGGTTGAATTTGCTGATCCGCTTCGAGGGGTTGCAGCGGGTTGTGCAGCTGCCACATGCGTCTGTGGTTGCTCTGCAGCAGGTACCACTTGCGGATTAGCCGCTTTTTGCGGTTCGACGGGCGTAGGCTGGTGTTCAGGAGCAGCCGGTTTTTGCGAATCATCTTCGAAATCGTCCCAACTTAGGATAGACATATCAATTCTCTCTTCGTTGCTTTATATCTTTTATTGGACATCTCACGACGAAGGGGAGATGTCTTACTATACGCTTAATTTGTGAAAGCAAAATTAAGTTTTGCCGATGCTTGTTCTAAAAATGTACGTAGAACACGATCCTCAAGACTTATTTTGCTTTCGCTTCTGTTTGCGAATGGCCAAAAAGGCATAGACCATCGGCGTGTAAAAGAAAATAAAGGAAAAGACCAGAACCGCGAGTCCTAACATATAGTTATGAGTCATATGAGGCATGGTCTTTTCCTGTGTTATTTTCAAATACTTTGCAATCCTCCCCACACCCCTCCTTTAATAAAGAAAGGCCTTCCCGCATATCGAATCTGATTTTGGGAAGTCCCCCTTTGGAAAAGGGGGATTTAGGGGGATTTTTATCAAGCGAGGCTTACTGGCAAGCTTCACAATCAGGATTATCAATTGAACATGCTTGTGGCACTGGTGCTGCTTGAGTGAAACCTTCTTCCTCTACAGGCGCTTCAGGTTTTTTCTCTTCAACCACTGGCGCTGCAACTACAGGAGCCGCAACGGTTGCAGGTTTAACTGCATTCAATGCACCAGTATTAATGGTTGATTTCTCAGCCGATGTTGCACCCAAAGCACGCAGATAATACGTCGTTTTCAGACCACGTAACCAAGCCATCTTATAGGTGATGTCCAGTTTCTTACCATTTGCACCAGAGATGTAAAGGTTCAGAGACTGCGCTTGGTCGATCCATTTTTGACGACGAGAAGCAGCATCTACGATCCAGCGTGGCTCAACTTCAAACGCAGTCGCAAAGATCGCTTTTAATTCTTCAGGAATACGAGAAATCTTCTGAACAGAACCTTCGAAATGTTTCAGGTCGTTGACCATTACCGCATCCCATAGGCCGCGTTCTTTCAATGCACGTACCAGGTAAGGGTTGATCACAGTGAACTCACCAGACAGGTTCGATTTCACATACAGGTTCTGGAAGGTTGGCTCAATCGATTGAGACACGCCACAGATGTTAGAAATAGTTGCTGTTGGTGCAATGGCCATCACGTTCGAGTTACGCATACCGTCTTTTTGAACTTTGGCACGTAAAGTGTCCCAGTCCAGACGTTGGGTACGATCAACTTCAAACATGCGCTCAGGACGGGTTTTCGCCACCAGCTCTAAAGAGTCGATTGGTAAAATACCCTGATCCCATAATGAACCTTTGAAGGTTTCATAGGTACCACGCTCAACCGCCAGATCACTTGAAGTTTGAATTGCGTAGTAAGAAATCACCTCCATTGATTCATCAGCAAAATCAACTGCTGCATCAGAACCGTAAGCAATACCCATTTCGTACAGTGCATCCTGGAAGCCCATGATCCCCATACCCACCGGACGGTGACGCAGGTTCGAGTTTTTCGCCTGTGGTACCGCGTAGTAGTTGATGTCGATCACGTTGTCGAGCATACGTACCGCAGTTTTGATGGTACGTGCCAGTTTTTCATGATCCAGTTTGCCGCCTTGAACGTGCTGTACCAGGTTAATTGAGCCTAGGTTACAGACCGCGATTTCATCTTTGCTGGTGTTCAGGGTAATTTCTGTACACAAGTTAGATGAATGCACCACGCCTACGTGTTGTTGTGGTGAACGCAGGTTACATACGTCTTTGAATGTGATCCAAGGATGGCCGGTTTCGAACAGCATCGACAGCATTTTGCGCCATAAGTCTTTGGCACGTACTTTCTTGTGCAGCAGGTTCTGTTCTTTCGCTACCGCTTCGTAATGCGTATAGCGTTCAGTGAAGGCCTGACCAGTCAGATCATGCAGGTCTGGTGTTTCAGATGGCGTGAACAGGGTCCATTCTGCATCTTCAAACACACGTTGCATGAATAAGTCAGGAACCCAGTTGGCTGTGTTCATGTCATGGGTACGACGACGGTCATCACCGGTGTTCTTACGCAGTTCCAGGAATTCTTCAATGTCTAAGTGCCAGGTTTCAAGGTAGGCACACACCGCACCTTTACGCTTACCACCCTGGTTCACCGCAACCGCAGTATCGTTTGCGACTTTCAGGAACGGTACCACACCTTGTGATTTACCGTTGGTCCCTTTGATGTAAGAGTTCAGGGCACGAACTGGAGTCCAGTCATTACCTAAACCGCCTGCCCATTTAGACAGCATCGCATTGTCACGCATTGCGCCATAAATATCGTACAGGTCATCACCAATGGTAGTGAGGTAACAGCTAGATAACTGAGGACGTAGCGTACCTGAGTTAAACAGGGTCGGCGTAGAAGCCATGTAGTCGAAGCTCGACAACAAGTTATAGAACTCAATTGCACGTTCTTCTTTGTTGTCTTCGTTCAGCGCCAGACCCATAGAAACGCGCATGAAGAACAATTGCGGCAATTCGAAACGGATACCATCTTTATGGATGAAGTAACGGTCGAATAACGTCTGTAAACCAAGATACGTAAACTGGTTAGAACGTTCTGGCTGAATGGCAGCGGCCAGTTTTGCCAGATCAAAGTTCAGCAGGTCTTCTGACAGCAGCTCCAGCTCGATACCTTTTTTCAGGAAGGTTTCCAGAGCTTCGCCTTCAGGGGTTTCTACTGGTAGACCCAGGAACTCCAGGCCTGTTGCCACTAAGTCATTACACAGCAGGCGCGCAGTAACGTAAGTATAGTTTGGTTCCTGTTCAATACGGGTACGCGTCGCCATCATCATGGTGGTTGAGATGTCTGACTCTTTTACGCCGTTGTACAGGTTTTTCACGGTTTCATCGACAATGGCCTGAACATCAATGCCTTCAAGACCTTCAGCTGCAGTGGTGACGGTTGCTGTCAATGCACTTAAATCCAGTGGCTTTAACTGGCCCTGGCTGTCAGTGATCTGTAAGGTCGGATGATGGTTGGCACCCATCTGCTTACGTGCTTCAGAACGTTGTTCGCGATAGATGACATAAGCACGAGCAACTTTCTGTTCGCCAGTACGCATAAGCGCAAGTTCAACCTGGTCCTGAATTTCTTCAATGTGAATGGTGCCGCCTGATGGTAAACGACGCTTAAACGTGTTCAGAACCATTTCAGTCAGTTGTTCGATACGGTCATGAATACGGCTGGAATCGGCGCTTTGCTGACCTTCAACCGCCAGGAAAGCTTTACCAATCGCTACAGAGATTTTTTCTGCATCGAAAGGGGCCACTTCACCGGTGCGTTTAATCACCTGAAGTTGACCGGGTGTGGATGTGATTACGCTCATGTCAGCATAGCTCCATTGTCATCTATTGTTATGTTTATAGACCATTGAACCGGGCAAAAAATAGGCCACAGTGTTTGAGGAATAAACACAAGACTTAGTGGTTTAAAATTGAATTGAACACAAGATACGGGAAATTTTAGGGTAGATCAATATTGACTTTTCTTTAAAATTTTTGGCGTTTTTTGGATAAAATCTTTTGCAAAAAAATCCCCGATTTGTCCATTCGGCTATAAGCCTTATCGGACAAGGGCATAGCATAACAAAGCCGGTATAATCTGCTTATAGATAAACTTGTGGATAACTAAAAATCTCTTTGAACAGTCAGTCACATTCTGATCAATGGCCAAAAGCTGCAAAAAAATTGTACATTTTAAAAAGATTTATGTTGTTGAATTCATGGAATTCAGTTAAAAAGAGAAAAGTATAAGGAATTCAATAATTAATAAAAATATAACAAAAAGCTACTTTGATGTATCAGTTTAGTGAATAGCATCTTGTTTACAATGTAAACGTGTGTATATTGCAGAATATATTTCGACGTATCTCCCGGATTTTAAAAGGATAGAATACGTTTAATCAAATAAAGGGGCAGTTCATGAGCCAAGAAGAAAAGTTACCAAAAATTTTAATTGTTGAAGATGATGAGCGTCTGGCACGTTTAACCCAGGAATACCTGATCCGTAACGGACTGGAAGTGGGTGTCGAGCCAGATGGTAACCGTGCCATCCGCCGTATTATCGCGGAGCAGCCAGATTTAGTGGTGCTGGATGTAATGCTGCCGGGTGCAGACGGTTTGACCATTTGCCGCGAGGTTCGTCCACATTATCATCAACCGATTCTGATGCTCACTGCACGTACCGAAGATATGGACCAGGTTCTGGGTCTGGAAATGGGTGCAGATGACTATGTCGCCAAGCCGGTTCAGCCACGTGTTCTGCTGGCGCGTATTCGTGCCTTGCTGCGCCGTACTGACAAAGCCCCTGAAGATGAAGTGGCACAGCGTATCGAATTTGATGACCTGGTCATCGACAATGGTGGCCGCTCAGTAACCTTGAATGGTGAACTGGTCGATTTCACCAGCGCAGAATATGACCTGCTCTGGTTACTGGCTTCGAATGCTGGCCGTATCCTGTCGCGTGAAGATATTTTCGAGCGCCTGCGCGGGATTGAATATGACGGTCAGGACCGTTCAATTGACGTACGTATTTCGCGCATCCGTCCAAAAATTGGCGATGACCCGGAAAATCCAAAGCGTATTAAAACTGTACGCAGCAAAGGATACTTATTTGTCAAAGAAACGAATGGTATATAATCGTCGCGCGTATCTGATATAGGACGGTTTTTCGTGTTCAAACACAGCATATTCTTGCGGATTTATGCAGGATTGGTGATTCTGGTGGCATTGGTGGCCGTGTTTGGCTATCTGCTGGTTCAGATCATTAACTATCAGCGCGCGCAAGAATATCGTGAATCCCTGACCGATGGTATGGCTTATATCATTAGTGAAGGGGTGGCGCGACAACCCAATGAGCAGCAAAAGCAGGACTGGATTTCAGATGCCTCAGATTTGCTGGAACTGCCTATCTATTATATTGCTGCCGATAAGGTCGAGCTGTCACGGGCCGAACTGAAACGGATTAAAGAGCGCAAGGCTGCGGTACGTTACGATGCAGAAACGACCACAGCCTATATTATTATGGGCCTGAAAAATGACCCGGAACATTATCTGTATATCAAGGCCGATGAAATTACCGAACGGCAAATGAAGGCATTGCCGATCTTTATTCTGGATTATCTGGTCTATTTCCCGGGACAGGAAAAAGAATATCTGGCCCGTATCCAGGATCAGTTCTCTTATCCTATCGACATTCAGAACATTGCCGATTTACCGCTCGACTCCGAGCAAATTGGCCGTTTAAGGCTGGACCACAGCATTATCCTGTATCGGGATAATGCCAGCGTACGTGGCACCACCATCTCCATTATTTCGCCAATGCCGAACTCACCGTCCGAGGTGCTGGTACTTGGTCCGGTACCGCTGTTTAACTGGATGCCATTCCAGCTGGCGGCCGGGATTACCTTGCTGAGTCTGTTTATTCTGAGTCTGGGCATTTATGGTCTGATTCTGCCGATGCAGCGCAAAATCCGTGAAGTAAATTTCGCCTTGAACCGTATGAAAACCGGCGATTTAAACCTGCGTTTACCCATTGACGGTTCAGATGAAATGGCTAGTCTGGCCTCCAGCTATAACAGCATGTCCGATCATATCCAGCGTCTGATTGAAGCCCAGCGCGAGCTGATGCGCGCGGTATCGCATGAACTGCGTACCCCGGTGGCGCGGATTCGTTTCGGGATGGAAATGCTGGCCGAAGAAGATGATTATGAATACCGGATTCAGCAGCTGGACATGATTGATAAAGACATTGAAGCGCTGAATACCCTGATTGACGAGATCATGACCTATGCCAAACTGGAGCAGGGCATGCCATCGTTAGAAATTGAAAAAGTGGTGCTGTTTGATGTGCTGGATCAGGTGGTCAATGAAACTAATGCGCTGAAAACCGGTAAGGACATCCAGCTGCAAACCATGTCGACCAGTCTGGAAGTCGATGCCGAGCGCCGTTATTTACACCGCGTGGTGCAGAACTTGGTCGGGAATGCGGTGCGTTATTGTGACCACAAGGTACTGGTCAGCGGTGGCGTGACTGCACAAGGCGTGGCTTATGTCTGTGTGGAAGATGATGGGCCGGGCATTCCAGAAGAAGACCGGAGCCGCGTATTTGAAGCCTTTGCCCGTTTAGATGATAGCCGTACCCGTGCCTCTGGGGGGTATGGTCTCGGCCTGTCGATTGTCAGCCGGATTGCCTACTGGTTTGGCGGCAAGATTGAGGTGGATCAGAGCACCACTTTGGGCGGTGCACGTTTTATTATGTCCTGGCCGGCGCAGCGCTTTAGCAAGTCGCGTAAAAAGCAGGGTAATAAAGAAGGGCTGGAATCTTAAACGCTGCTTCAAAGATTCAGCTAAAGAACAGCAGCAAGGGGCGTTTGCTGTTCTTTGGTGGGAGAGTTGGGTCAGAGATTGTCAGCCATTGTCACCATCCAAAATGGTCCGCGTACTCTCTTACTGTCCAGTCTTTGAATTGATCAATTAAGTTGCTAAAAAAATAGCCAGTGATGTCACTGGCTATTTTGTTTTTGCATGGAGCAATTATTGAGTCTGTTGTTTGTACAAGCGGTCTGCTTCATCAAAACGCTCAGTAATGCTGCTGCTTGGCGCTTTGCCCAGCAAGCTCACCACAATAATGGCAATAAACGAGCAGACAAAGCCCGGAATAATTTCATAGATACCGGTATCGCCCCAGACATTTTTCCAGAGAATCACCATCACCGCACCCACGATCATGCCGGCTAGCGCGCCATTTAAAGTCATGCGTTTCCAGAATAAAGACAAAATAATCAGTGGACCAAAGGCGGCACCAAAACCTGCCCAGGCATAAGCCACCAGGCCAAGAACTTTCGATTCCGGATTACCGGCCATCCAGATTGCCAGCAGGGCAATCAGTAACACCATTAAACGGCCAACCCAGACCAGCTCTTTTTGTGAGGCAGATTTACGCAGGAATGATTTATAGAAGTCTTCAGTCAGGGTACTTGAACACACCAGCAGCTGACAGCTTAGGGTACTCATCACCGCAGCCAGAATTGCCGCCAAGACAATACCAGCCACCCACGGGTTAAACAGGATTTTGGTCAGTTCCATAAACACGGTTTCAGGGTTGGCATTCACCACCCCGGCCAGTTCCGGATGTTGCTGGAAGTAGGCAATACCAAAGAAACCGGCCGCCACCGCACCACCTAAACACAGGATCATCCAGGTCATGCCAATGCGGCGTGCATTCGGAATCGACTTCACCGAATCTGCCGCCATGAAGCGCACCAGAATGTGCGGCTGACCGAAATAACCCAGGCCCCAGGCCAGTAACGAGATAATCGCAACAATACTTAAATCACCGACCAGATTCATGGCTTGCGGACGCGCAGCTTCCAGTGCCAGCGTCACTTGAGATAAATCAGAAAAGGTCAGCAGGGTGACAATAGGCGTCAGGATTAAGGCAAAGATCATCAGGCCAGCCTGAATGGTGTCTGTCCAGGACACCGCCAAGAAGCCGCCAATAAAAACATAGCTGATGGTGGCAATGGCACTGATCCATAAGGCCGTGCTATACGACATTTCAAACATACTTTCGAACAAGCGCGCACCGGCCACCATGCCAGAGGCACAGTAAATCGCAAAGAAAATCAGAATCACAAAGGCCGATACAATACGCAGCACTTTTTTCTGGTCATTAAAGCGATTGGAGAAATAATCCGGTAAGGTCAGGGCATTGTGCTGCACTTCGGTATGTACCCGTAAGCGGCCTGCGACCAGTAACCAGTTTAGCCAGGCACCAATAATCAGACCAATGGCAATCCACACCTCAGATAAACCGGACAGATAAATTGCTCCCGGTAAACCCATTAATAACCAGCCACTCATATCCGATGCGCCAGCAGACAGGGCCGTGACAAAGCTGCCTAAACGGCGGCCACCCAGAATATAGTCTGAAAAGTTGGTGGTTGCGCGATAGGCCATCAGACCAATCGCGATCATGGCGACAATATAAAACAGAAAGGTGATTAAGGTCGGATTTAGGGAGCTCATACGGTATCCATATAGTATGTTGGACAGTAAAGGACTTATGGCCTCAATGCGTTCCATGCAAATTCTTGATGGATACTCACAAGTCCTGAAAGATTAAAAAATGAAGGCGAAATTTAACCATAATTTTGCATGAAATACTGATTTTTCTTTCAGGCAATAAAAATAGACAGCATCCAGGCTGTCTATTTTTGGCTAAAAAGGCGCTTAGTTTTGTCGGCCCATGACCCCACGAATGGTATTCAGAATATCGGCCGGTAATACCACGGTCTTGGCATTTGGCGATTTCGACATATCCTGCATGGCTTTTACATATTGTTCACCAAGCAGATAGGCCACCGGAATTTCTTTATCGCCGACTGCTGTCGTGACCATTTCAATGGCACGTTGCGAAGCTTCGGCCAGTACCACTTGTGCTTCGGCATCACGGCGTGAAGCTTCAAGACGGCCTTCGGCTTCCAGAATGGCTGCCTGTTTTTCACCATCGGCTTTGGTTACGGTGGCACGACGCTGACGTTCTGCTGCCGCCTGTTCTTCCATTGCTGACTGCATTGTGTTGGATGGTTTAATATCTTGAATTTCAACGGTTTTAAGGGTAATACCCCAGTCCGCAATATCATCTGAAATCGAGGCTTTTAAACGTGCCTTAATATGGTCACGTGAGGACAGCGCATCATCCAGATCCATTTCACCCACAATAGAACGCAACGAGGTTTGTACCAGGTTCTGAATGGCCCAAGAATAGTTTTCAATCCCGTACACCGCTTTTTCTGGCGTGGTCAGGTTAATGTAGGCCACCGCGTTCATCAGCAGGACGGCGTTATCGCGGCTGATGACTTCCTGAGACGGAATGTCCAGCACAATGTCTTTGGTGGTGACTTTATAGGCCACTTCATCGACATAGGGAATTACGAAGTTCAGACCCGGACTTAGGGTGGTGTGGTATTTACCCAAACGTTGCACAATCCATTTATAGCCTTGTGGAACAATACGCACCCCTTTAAAAATGGTGATGGCCACAAAGGCCAGCAGGGCTAAAACAATAATGGAGCCAGCATTCATTTTATATTACTCACTGTTTTTCGTTGTCATTCTGCAGGCTATGCAACTGCACAACCAGATCATTGCCAAGAATATCGACCACACGCACACGATCACCGACCTGCACCGGACTTAGAGTGCGGCAGTTCCATTCATCAGAACCGAGCACCGGCATCGGAAAACGGACTTTCACTTCGTCATGCTCCAGATTGGTCTGGATGACCATACCAATCTGGCCGATGGTGGCTTCCCGTGACAGGCCGGCTTTGGTTTTATCAATCGACAGTGGTTTAATAAATTTAAACCAGAGCAGGGTACACAGCACCGATAAAATGATCCACATCACCAGCTGCGTGGTGGTGCCCATCATCGGGAACAGCAGATATAAAACGCCCACCATCAGCGCGCCCACGCCAAACCAGAGCGCAGCAAAAGCCGGCAGCAGCAGCTCGGAAAGAATCAGCAAAATGCCTAAAACAAACCAGTGCCAAGGTTCAAGAACAAATTCCATACATCGACTCGTCGCGAATGATTGTAAAAAGAATCATTGATATAGATCAATCTGTATGCTGTTCAATGTAGCAGATGACAACCGACTTGGATATGAAAAAATCCCCGATGTTAAAATTTGGCTTTGGGTGGTGGTGCCAAAGCGGCCGGAGATTTTTTAAAATCGCTGATGGCTTTTTCAATGGCGCGGATTTTCAGCTGGGCAGCTTTTTCACCTTCTAAAATGGTCTGGTTGCTGGCTTTTAAATCCAGTGTGCCAATATGACCAACTTTAGGCTGAATCACCACATTGGCCTGACGTAGCTCTTCATGAATACTCTGCTGGCCCATAATGTTGATGGTCTGATCGAGCAGGCCCCACATATTCATGGGCGTATTGCCGGTCGGACGCGCGGAAATATCTACAGCAATGACCAGATCAGCGCCCATATCTTTGGCAGTTTTGACCGGAATCGGGCTGACCAGACCGCCATCGACATATTTGGTGCCGCCAATAGTTGCGGGGACAAACACATTTGGAATACTGCAGGAGGCACGTACCGCCTGACCGGCATTGCCTTTAATAAACTCGGCTTTACGGCCATTGTCCAGACGGGTGGCGACCGCAGCAAAACGAATCGGGAACTGCTGAATGGCTTTGTTACCGACCTGCTGATTGACATAGTCCTGCAGTTTCTGGCCCAGCACAAAGCCCTGACGGTTCAGAGTTAAATCGCGAATATCAGATTCTTTAAAGTTCAGGGCCAGTTGCTGTAACTGATACGGTGATTTACCACTGGCGTAAAGACTGCCGACAAAACTGCCGGCACTGGTGCCGGTCACAATTTTCGGTTTAATGCCGTGTGATTCTAAAACTTTCAGTACGCCAATATGGGCAAAACCTTTGGCACCGCCGCCGCCTAAGGCAATGGCCACCACCGGTTCACGCGCCTGAATGGGCGTCGGAGTCACTGGCGTTTGTACCGCCCGATCACAGCCGGATAGTGCCAGTAGCAATAGGCCAGCGGTCGAAAATTGCAGTAATTTCATGATTCGATAGGAGATTAATTCAACAAAATATGCGCACATCTCAGCAAAAAAATACGGTTTTGGCTAGTCTTTGGGCCAGCGTTTTTGTAACGGCTTGGCCAGCCAGTGCGGATTTTTGGCAGAAAACTTGCCTTCATAATGCTGATAAATCGCGTCTAAATCCTGTTCATAATGCCCGGTCGGATAAAACACACCAAGAATATGAATGGTCTTATGCGCATAATCAAAAGAGAACATCACAATCGGAATTTGTGCGCCATAGGCAATATGATAAAAACCGCTGCGAATCTGCTCGGCCTGTTTGCGCGTGCCTTCCGGCGCCATCCCGACCCAGATCTGTTCACGTTGCCGGATAATTTCAATAATCTGCTGGGTATGGCCTTGCGGCGCATGGCGAATTACCGGTACCACCCCAATCCATTCCAGCAGCGGTTTTAACGGTGTATTAAACAGGGTATGTTTGCCAAAAATGGTGACTTTCAGACCCAGTCCGAGCAGAGCAGCGAAGCCATGCCAGGCATCAATATTGGAGGTATGCGGGGAAATAATCGCCACTGCTTTGGGAAGGTTGGGAAATTCGCCTTTCAGCTGCCAGCCTTGGGCCAAAAAGAGCGATTTAAACAAGCCTCGGCTCAGGGCGCTGCCGCGGCCAGGCACCTGATCAGGTAAAACAGGAAATTGCTTGGTCATTGTTTTTATGTATTATCCTACTGAAACTCAGCCAAGTTTTACAAAATATTGCGACTTTATTCAATGGGTAAGCAGAGCAAAATACGCTTTCTTTTGAGCAGTTTTGCCTAGAGTCATCCGCTTGGCCTGAAATAAAAAGGAATGTCCGCTGCTATGCCGAATCTTTATCTGTTGCTGTTTTCCCTGTACTGGGCGCAAGGTCTGCCGGTAGGCTTTATGACCCATGCCTTGCCTGTGATTTTACGGGCACAAGGGGTATCACTGGCACATATTGGCGGTTTTGGTCTGTTAATGCTGCCCTGGTCGATTAAAATTTTCTGGGCGCCGTGGGTGGACCGTTTTGGCCGGAGCGCCCAGGGCCATTACCGTTCCTGGATTATTCCGACTCAGTTGCTGAGTGTCGTGGTGTTAATCGGGCTATCATTTATCCCGATTCAGGCCCTGAATGAACCGCTGTATTTGTTTGGCTTTTTTGTCGGACTGTTGCTGATGAATCTGGTCGGAGCCACGCAGGATATTGCCACCGACCGGCTGGCAGTGAATATTTTAACTGGCCAGCAGCAGCACTGGGGCAATACCTTTCAGGTGATTGGTTCACGGCTGGGCTTTATTGTTGGTGGGGGCGCCATGCTCTGGGCCCTGGACTGGCTGCACTGGCAGGCCACGTTCCTGATACTGGCACTGCTGGTATTTTTAAATACCTTGCCAATTTTACTGTATCGTGAACCGCAACATACAGCCAAAACAGCGCAGAAGACCACGCCTTTTTCCTGGCAGGTTGTGCGCCAGTATCTGGGTTATTTTCGCCAGAGCCGCAGCTTGGCACTATGGTTATGGGTGCTGCTCAGTTTTAAAATTGCCGATGGTTTATCTGGCCCACTACTCAAACCGTTAATGGTCGATTTGGGCTTAAGTTTTTCCCAGATTGGTATTTATGTGACCATGCTAGGGGCGTTTGCGGCGTTACTCGGTGCAGGTGTGGCCGGCTTATTGCTCAGGGTGATGTCACGTGCTCGGGCTTTAGTGTTGTTTTCAGTGTTGAAAGTACTGGCTTTAGCCGCCTATAGCTGGCTGGCCTATCAGTATGAACAGCAGCAGGCGGTAGCATTGTGGCTGATTTATCTGATTAATGCGCTGGAAGATGGTATTTCGGCGATGCTGCTGGTGGTGATGCTCACTTTGGTGATGCACTATAGCCGCAAACAGCTGGCCGGTACCGATTTTACCTTTCAGGTGGCGCTGATGGCTACCGTCAGTGGTGGGCTGTATAGCCTCAGCGGCATACTGGGCGATCAGCTTGGTTATGCACGCTATTTAATGATGATTAGCGGGATTGCGCTGCTGTGTCTGCTTCCGATTCTGGTCTGGGCCAGAAGCCTGCCAAAAGATGAGGCGCTTCAGCACAAATAAATCCTTAAAAAAGAAAAAAAGCGATCCTGGAGGGAATCGCTGGAGTCGTAACTGGTTTATAAAAAATAATGGCCTTCCACCTTGACCCACAGCCGTTTGCTGGATGAATAGTGGCTGTGCTGATGTTATGCAGTGAGGAGGGCACTTTCTTGGAATTGACCCTGAATATGGGCAGGGAGTGGTGTGCGATCCCGATGACAAGCAGTGTAGTGGCTGTTTATGACATATTTAAGACAGATGCAGGCGCTGACGTGCAGACTGTCGAATTCCTGTTCAATCAATTCATAGATCGACGCTCCTGATCAGAAAGACTGACTTTTGAATAAGCAAGATACTCATCAGCTGGTTTGGTTTAGATATTCCATTTTTAGTGATGAATCCTGTGATCAACTCGTCAATGACAAGTGGCGTTGGCTAAATCACAACGTCAATCATGCTTCATGCTGGTGCAGCTAAAATTCGAGGCCAATCCATCCCGGTAGAAAACTTAACATACCTAGTAAGACCGCGAAAATTCCATGCTAAAGCTGAGCTAAAAAATCGGCCAGCGCCAGCAGAATCGCTGATCTACTTCTTCAATACCTCATGTTGTTGCCGGTTGATTTAAGCAAAGCGTCATCAGTTTTATAAGTCGCTGATCCAGCAGCCAGAAAACTGTTAGTACCGGACTTATAAAAAAGCATCATCATCGAACTGGAAACCAAGGTGGGTTTGGGCGGCAACGTCGTGATTGATCAGTACAACTTGATAAGTCGATGCACCGGACAAGTCATTATCAGGCCATCAGGCTGAATTATAACGCTCAAAAACCGCTTTAATCAGATACAAAAGCAATAAGCAGTTGGAAGATTTGGTTTTGTCCTGCCGGCGCAGGTTACGGATGATCAAGGCTCTTTTGATGATGTGTTTTCAAGGTTGAAGAATGAAACGGAGTATTTTTGCAGCGACTGCACTTTTGAGTATGAATATGGCTTTTGCTGCCGAGGGCAGTCATTTTGACTGGAGCTATGCGGCACAGACTGCGCCGGATAAATGGAGCCAGTTAAAACCGGAATATCAGGCCTGCGCGGGCATGAATCAGGCGCCCATTAATATTGCCCAGACCACACCGGCACAGTTGCCGCCGTTAAAACTGAACTATGCGGCCAAGGCTAAAACCATTGTGAATAACCAGCGCACGGTTCAGGTCAATTTTGAACAGGGGAATCATTTGGAACTGGACCAGAAAGTCTTTGAGCTCAAGCAGTTCCATTTGCATAGTCCAAGTGAAAACACCATTCAGGGGCAAAGTTTTGCGATGGAGATGCATCTGGTACATGCCACACCTGCGGGTGAACTGGCGGTGCTGGCAATTATGTTTCAGGAAGGTCAGGAAAATCCGAAGCTGAAACAGCTGTGGCAGGAATTACCGCAGCAACCCGGTGAGGCCATTATTTTAAACCATCAGGATGTAGCCGCGGCATTTTTACCGGAGCAACGGGATTATTATCGTTTTAACGGCTCTTTAACCACGCCGCCGTGTACCGAAGGCGTGCGCTGGATTGTCTTCAAACAGATTCAGCAGGCCTCGAGACAGCAGATTCAGGCTTTTTCACAGCTGATGGAACATCCGAATAACTGGCCGGTACAGCCGACCAATGCGCGTCTGGTGCTGGAGTAATCGAATACGAAAAAAAAGCAGATCATCTGATCTGCTTCTTAATTTGGGATGTTTGGTTGTACGGATTAATGCAGGATTTTATCTAGGAACTGCTGGGCACGTTCACCGCGCTGGGTATTAAAGAATTCATCTTTGGTGCAGTCTTCGACAATTTTACCCTGATCCATAAAAATCACCCGGTTGGCGACCTGGCGGGCAAAGCCCATTTCATGGGTCACACACATCATGGTCATGCCTTCACGCGCCAGCTCGACCATTACGTCCAGTACTTCGGTAATCATTTCCGGGTCCAGCGCCGAGGTTGGTTCATCAAACAGCATGGCAATCGGGTCCATACTTAAGGCGCGGGCAATGGCAACCCGCTGCTGCTGCCCACCAGAGAGTTGCGCCGGAAATTTGTTCGCCTGCGAACTTAAACCAACCCGATCCAGATAGGCCAGCCCTTTCTGTTTGGCTTCAGTTTCCGAGCGGCCCAGTACTTTGATCTGGGCAATGGTCAGGTTTTCGGTAATGCTTAAATGCGGAAACAGCTCGAAATGCTGGAACACCATGCCGACGCGACTGCGCAGTTTGTTCAGATTGGTTTTCGGATCGCTAATTGAAATCCCATCAACCAGAATCTGGCCTTTTTGAAACGGCTCCAGACCATTTACGGTTTTAATCAAGGTCGATTTTCCCGAACCCGATGGTCCACATACTACCACCACTTCCCCTTGACGAATCTGGGTGCTGCAATCGGCCAGGACTTGAAAATCCTTATACCATTTGCTGACATTCTGGAGGTCAATCATAATCTTGGGTTCGGTCATACCGTCAGCCTCCTTTGTAGTTTTTTCACTGCATAGGTGGCGATTAAACTCACGCTAAAATACACCAGCCCGGCAAATAGAATATATTGGGTCAGCAGCGCCATTAAATCGCCGCGGACATAATTGGTACGGAAGAAATCCAGCAGGCCAATGGCATAAACCATGGTGGAGTCCTGAAACAGGATGATGGTCTGCTGTAACAGCAGCGGGGTCATTTTGCGAAAGGCCTGCGGCAAAATAATCAGCCGCATCGACTGGCCATAAGTCATGCCCAGCGCATAGGCAGCCGCAGTCTGACCTTTGGGAATGGACTGAATCCCGGCACGGACAATTTCAGAAAAGTAGGCCGCCTCAAATAGCATAAAGGCCACGATACTCGACACCAGCGCGGTATCAATGGTCAGGTAATTCCCGGTGAGGGCGGTGTAGAAAAACGGTACTGCAAAATAGAACCACATTAGCACGAGCAGCAAGGGAATCGAGCGGAACAGATTGACATAGCCTTGTGCAAACAGATTCAGTACGCGAATAGAAGACAGGCGCATTAACGCCAGCAGGGTGCCAATTAGAATACCGCCAATGGTCGCCATGACCAGCACTTTTAAGGTAATGGTAAAACCATGCCAGAGCGCCGGCCCGGACAGTTGTAAATCATTTAAAAATGCAGTGAGCCATTCCATTATTTTTCTCCTGCAATCAGGCCGGGAACACGTAAACGTTTTTCCAGCAGGTTCATGCCCTGAATCAGGCAAATATTAATCACAATAAAAATAACGGTGACAATGGTATAAATTTCAATGGTGTTTTGCGTGTACTCACTGATGGTTTTCATTTGCGAGATAATTTCAGCCACCCCGACCAGAGAGGCGACTGAGGTGTTTTTAACGCAGTTGGTCAGCTCCGAGCTTAACGGCGGCAAAATGGTGCGAAATGACTGCGGCAAAATTACATAGCGATATAACTGCGCGGTACTAAAACCCATGGCATAGCCGGCATTGATCTGTCCACGTGGCAGGGCTTCAATACCGGTGCGCACCTGTTCACAGACCCGTGCCGCGGTAAACAGTCCCAGCCCGATACTGGCTGAAATCAGCGCTGAAGTATGCGCGCCTAGATCATTCATCCACCAGCTTTTGATGGGCGCTGGCAGGAAATTGGGCACCACATAGAACCAGATGAACAGCTGGATCAGCAGCGGTACATTACGGAAAATGGTGACATAGGCGGTGCCAATCGTGCGGGCGGTTTTGCTGGGCAGGGTTCGCATAATCCCCAAAATGCTGCCCAGTAGCATGGCAATACTCCAGGCCACAATGGCAATCACCAGCAGCCAGCCCAGACCGGCGAGAATCCAGTGCAGATAGGTACTGTCGCCAATGCCGGTAGACTGAAACAGGACACCCCAGTTCCAACTATAATTCATACGTCCTCCTCAAAAACTCAGGTAAAGCATCCGTGTTTACCTGAGCCGGTTTATGTTGGAGTGTTACTGATCACGATCGTGCGGATTGGCAATCAGGTCTTTCAGCTGATCGGACATTTCAAAGTTCAGGTTGATGTTCTTCGGTGGAATTGGCTGCTGGAACCATTTGTTATACATCTGGTTGATTTCACCCGAGCTATAGGTGGCTTTAATGGCATCATCCACCACCTGTTTAAATTCAGTATCGCCTTTACGCAGCATACAGCCGTAAATTTCCTGAATTGGTGCCGTGCCGACAATTACCCATTTGTCTGGATCGGTGGCTTTGGATTTTTCACCGGCCAGCAGAATATCATCCATCATAAAGGCAGCGGCACGGCCACTTTGTAGCATCAGGAACGATTCGGCATGGTCTTTGGCTGAAATAATTTCGCCAATACCGAGTTCTTTTTCATGCTGGCGGATATAACGTTCAGAGGTGGTGCCAGCGGTGGTGACCAGTTTTTTGCCTTTTAAGTCAGCAAAATCCTGAATGCCGGAATCTTTGGCCGTCAGTAAACGTGAACCCACCTGGAAGAAACCGACCGAGAAAGCGACTTGCTGCTGGCGTTCCTGATTGTTGGTGGTCGAGCCACACTCTAAATCGACAGTCCCGTTAGAAACCAGTGGAATCCGGTTCTGGCTGGTGACCAGGTTGTAGCGGATTTTCAGATCTGGCATCTCCAGTTTCTGTTTTAGCGCTTCCACTACTTTTAGTTGCAGATCATGTGCATAACCGACTGGCTGATTTGGCGTATCGGCAATATAGGAGAAGGGAATGGATGAGTCACGATAACCCAGCACAATGGTGCCGGACTTTTTGATTTTCTCTAAGGTGCCTGAACTCGAGGCAGCGGCATTGGTGTTGCTATTGGCATCAGCTGGAGCTTTATTGTCACTACAAGCACTGAGGCCAAGCATGAATGCGCTGGCACAAAACAGGGAGGTGAGGGTGCGTTTAGAGGTCATGTACAAAACTCCTTTTGTATTGATTATTGGTCATTTGCTGTTATTCATGGCAATTCCAATCCTGGAACTGATTTATCAGGTAATGAAGCAAATGAGATTGTTTTAATTATCTCTGCACAACGGCATAGCTTCATCTTAAGCGAGATTTCCAGCATTGCTCAAGCGAAATTTTTAACCGTTTTGTTAATGATAAATCGTTATGAAATAACCACTTTTTAGATAAATAGCAGCAAAAAGCATGAATAAAATACAGCAGAAACTGTGCCAGTCTTGGGCCATTAAAGACCAAGATATGACCAAAGTTGAGATAAAACGGTTGGGCGAAGGTGGATGAACCGGCACAGAGATTTAAATCACGCGATTAATCTACCCGCAGGGTATTGATGGCTTCAGTCCAGTGACAGCTGTCACAACGCGGGCAGATCTGCTCGGCACTTTGCAAAAAATCGGTATAGCCACAGTATACGCAGGCGTAATGGGTATGCGGTTTAACGTCGGTGATTTCCTGACAGGCTTTGGGAAACAGGGGTAAACCGTACCGCACCTGATCATTGGAGAAAAACAGGATGCTAAACTTGCCATCATTTTCGAGTAAACCGACCCGTACCTGTCCCAGATGTTCGACCCCTTGCTGGCGCATTTCGGCAAAGAATTCATCATGCGACATTTTACCGCGTTTAATCTTTTCTAAGACCAGCTCACCATCTTCGACAATATACAGTGACTTGCCTTCCAGCAGATCTTCAAAGGGTTGGTATTTCATCATTAACCAGGTCACCAGACGATACAGGAAAATCACGATGCTCATGATTAGCAGGGCCTGAATCAGCGGCAGATCTTCGGTGAACATCGGGTCGCCGGCAATTGAACCCAGCGATAGAATAATCGCCAGTTCAAAAATTGACAGCTGGCGCACACCACGTTTTCCAGTCAGACGTAAAAAGATAATGATCATGCTGAACATGAGGATGGCACGCACGCTAATTTCAGCAGCAAAAGCCCAGGTGGTGTCATGAATAAAAATACTGGCCCAATCCATGTGAATGTCCTTTTTATAATCTGTTGGTCTTTGTTGATACTATGCATGAATTGCGGCGGCTGAATGTTTATAGTTGCGTAATGAACAGCAATGATTTGAGTGACTTGGTTAATTCAAAAAATTACCTGATCTGAAGCCACGTAATGTTAAGGCTTATTTGCTCAGGATTTTGCTTTGCTTCAGTTTTACTGAGATGAGTCAAAAAATACTTTCACATAAATCAGGTATAATTTCTCTTTTGCTTTATCTTCCCTATGCCTTTTGCGCTGAAAACCACGCCAAACATGGTGCTTGAAGTCTTACCACAGCATCAGAAGCTGAACCGTTTAATTGATGAGATTGAACAGCAGAAACAGTTATTGCTTGCATGGCAACATGCCCAAGATGACATTCGTGCCTATAGTCAAAAGGCGCTGATGCCTGCGTATCGTGAGTTATATAGCACTTTGTATGAACAGATGAAGACACTTTGGAATGGTCTAAGTAGTTATAGTTTCACGAAATCAAATACAGCATTGGTGGAAGATAAAATCCAAACTTTAGCGCGGTTACTACAAGGTTCACATTTGCTGAGTCAAAAGCAGTTAGATGAAGTGGAAAAAATGCATGTCTATTATCAGCAGGCAGATGAATACAGCAAGAAAAAAAACAAGAATAAAAATATAGACACTTTTGATGAGCCTGAAACTGAAACAGTCCAAGCCGATGATGTATTTGAAGATTGGAATAATGATCAATACCAACAAGCACGTGAGCAAGCCAAGTTAAAACGTCAGCAAGAAAAACAAGCGCAAGCTGAAAAGATGGTGAATCAATCACTCAAAACTGTGTATCTCAAGATTGCTTCCATCATTCACCCTGATCGTGAGTCCGATGAAGCTAAAAAAGAGGAAAAGACCGAGCTTTTACAACGTGCCAATGAAGCATACGAACAGGAAGATTTATTCTTTTTACTGAAACTTCAGCTTGAAGTTGAGCAAAGTAAAAACGGTTCAAACAAAGGTTTAAGCACAGAACAATTCAAGTTTTACCAACAGGCGTTAGAAGCACAAAGCCAGTCCTTAAAACAGCAGATGCAGGAATTGATTAACTCGCTTGTATGGTCAAATAAAGCCAAAATTGCGGTGCAAAAGTCCAAAGGGCAACTCAATATTGAGCAGTTGTATAAACAGATTGATGCGGATGTTTCGAACATGAAGCATCAGTTAAAAGCGGAGAAGCAACGGCTGAGTTTTATGGGGAAAGAGAGTGGGCTAGGGATGTTGTTGGAGCATGGGGTTTTGTAAAGAATATAGTTTTTTTGAACTAAGCAAAAAGTTTGTATACTATTCATTATGCTAAAATATTACAGAAATTGAGATTAGCGTTGAAGTCAGTGAATGAGCAATTTAGATTTAAGCATTTATCAAACAAGTGAAAAATTATCGGCACAACAAAAAAAGTTTAATCGATTGCTTGAGAAAATTGAGCAATTACAAATGGTATTGGCGGACTGGCAACAAGCGCAAAAACAAGTTCAAGAGGATGCAAGAGATGAGCTATTACCTTTATATCGTCAGTGGCACCACGTTTTGTTCGCTCAATTAGAGACGCTTTGGCAATATAAAAATACGCATAAAATCGCAAAAACATATTTAGTGCGTTTAGATGAAAAAATTTCAATTTTAGCGAGTCAGCTGCTTAATAATCCGAATCTTTCTGAACAACAACATGAGTTGACGCTTATCATTGCTCAACATTATGAGCTGATAGAAGAAAGTGCTGATGCTGATGAAATGATGCAAAAACAAGCCATAAAAGAAATGATAGCAGACCAAATCGGGGTACCCGTAGCTTGGCTTGACTTTGATTTGGATCTCAATAATCTCGACGCGTTTATGGAAAAAGTAAAAGATAAATTAGATCGAGAAGAAGCAAATTTTATTCAAAATCAGCTTAATGAAGATGAGCGTGATGAATATCAAAAGTTTGCTGAAAAGGAAAAAAAGAAAATTTTAAAGAAGCAAACACAGCTTGAAGAAGCGAAAAAAATGGCAGGGCAATCTCTAAAAAGCATTTATTCAAAAATTGCTGCCTTAATTCACCCTGATCGAGAGCAAGATGAACAAAAGCGCATTGAAAAAACCGAATTATTACAGCAAGCAAATGCTGCATTAGAGGAAAAAGATTTGCTTACTCTTTTGAAATTGCGTGTTTTTACAGCGCAAGGTGATCAGGAACAGGCAACAAAAATCGCGAATGAGCATTTGAAATCTTATAATTTATTGTTGGAAGAGCAAGTAGAGAAATTGCAATTTGAAATAGATGATATTATTTATTCATTTGATTGGATCGGCTCTGGTTTTTACAAACAGCGTTTTAAACCTGTTGATTTGATAAAAAAATATCAACGCGATTTAGCAGATATTCAAGCAAAACTGTTAAGAGATGAAAAGCGTTTAAATGATTATAAGGATTTTGATTACTTAAAAATTTTACTGAAAAGCAGAGCATTTAGTTGGTCATTTGAGTAATTTTTAGCATTGATTGTCATTCAGAGCATCGTCATTTTGACGATGCTTTTTTATGCACTTTAACCCGCTGATTATTCGCCTTCGCCAAATCCATGCGTCACACTGCCACCGATGCAGAACATTTAATGTGGCAACTTCTACGCGCCAAGCGATTTATGAATCTTAAATTTCATCGTCTTATGTGATACAACTTATCAAGTGCTTATATAAGAGTGATAAAATTATATACTTGAAGCTATAGTAGTTAATAGCTGTTGTCGTTGTTCAATATTTGTCTCTAGTTCAAATAGGCTCTCGTACATCATTTTATCTTGCTCACTTTTTTGGTCATTCACAATTTTTTTAAGTTGATTGATATATTCTCTATTACCTGCGTGCAACATATTTACGTTATATCCCCATAATATCTTAGTGTACATAGCTTCTGATGGATCTAACTTATCTAATTTATTTTTATAAAGAGACGCCGCTGCTAAATAACAATCTTGTATTAAAGAAGGTGATTTGTTCAAAGACTCCATAAGCATGCATTGAAAATTTTTCAAATTTGGTCGTTTGTCTTTGCTTAGAATTTCTTCTATGAACTCATAAGCTCGATCAATTTCTCCAATGCGTAAATATGTATTAATCAGAATACGATTACGCTCTTTATCACTATTAATTTGCTCAAGTCTAGGAATTAAAGATTTAAGCTTTTGAGTGGTTTTTTTCTCATCATCTGAATTTTGAAATTCTAAAATAAGCGAGTTGTACTCTTCTATTACTTTTTTGCTTTCAATATTCAATTCCGCTGTTATATCTGTATTCTTAGAATTCTCTACTGCATTGTTAGTTGAGCTGTTACATGCGGTTGCTAAGCCTAGTGTTGTAAAAGATACTAATACTGGAATAAGAATTTTTTTCATAGGGTATTTATCTAGCAAAAGAAGTTAGAGTGAACGTATATTTTTTGTATGGAGGGATAGGGGTTACAAATCCCACACTGTCATTAGGTCGAGCGGTATAACCTAGCTCAAGCTCAACCTCAACTAAGCTAATATTAGGCTCTGGTAGCTTTATAGTACAACTACCTAATGGAATCTTTCCTTTCTCAGTATCCCAAACACCTGAACCTACTTGAAGTCTAGTTGTTCCGAAATTTTCACCTTGTCTTTTAATTGTTGCTTTTCCGTAGGGGTAAATTTTAGCACTATGTATAATTGGATTGGGATCCATCATTACACTTATAAAGAGATCTCTACCAGTTAAAACATAATTAAGAAAATAACTAACAGCTCCAGAAAGCCCTTGAACTCCCTCATCAAATGGCATGATGATAGCTCTGTGACTTATGAATACATTGGTTTGGTTTCTTTCAACATAGAATATTTTAGTTTTATCTTTTTGACTATTTAAATTGCTATAAAGATTATCATTAATTAAGTTAGATGAGCCTGAACTAACCAAACTATTACTAATTGAACTTGACCCTGCTCCTTGAGCCTTTCCAGCTAAGTTTTGTCCAGGAATAAAAGTGGCTCCACAGGTAGTTTTATCACCGGCCACAATCATTGCTTTACCATTAATGAGTACCAAACTATTAGCTGCTATAGCTGAAACCATTGTTTTGCATTTAGGGCAGTAGTGTTTCATACCTTGAAGATGAGCAGGTTTACCTTGAACTACAAAAGTATTATCAACTTCGGTTACCACTCCACCATGAGTTGTTTTATCACCTATTGTTATTGTTGCTTGCATTTAATAACTCAGATTTGATTAAACTATTGACAAAATTAATGTTATCTGTAAAAGGATTGTTATTATGATGTATATTTGTAACTTGTAAGTTACAAGATTTAATTTATCGAATGATTGAAGATCAATCATGTCTAACTGAGCATAGTTTTATCAAACTAGAATAAAAGTAATTAATTTATTTTAATAAAAAGGGAAGCTACATTGCGCTTCCCTTTCTTTAGATTAAATCATAACCCTTAAATCAAAGCGCTGCAATTTGCTCCATATTCGCTTTAATCTTCGCTAACTGATTAGCAAATTCAGCAAGTTTTACTTTCTCGCCTTCAACCACAGCGGCAGGTGCTTTTGCCACAAAACCTTCATTTGCAAGTTTAGTTGCAATTTGGTCATGCTGTTTTTGAACCTTGTCTAAGTCTTTTTGTAGACGACCCAATTCCGCTTTAGGGTCAATTAAGCCCTTCATTGGAACGAATACAGATACATGACCGACAACACTTGATGAAGACAATGGCGGTTGTTCAGCATCTGCAAGGAACGTAATGCTTTCAACTTTCGCCAAAGCTTTAAACAATGGTTCAATACGAGCAATCTGCGCTTTTTCTGCATCAGTGGTGTTTTGAAGAAGAACAGGCAATAAGCGAGCATTCCCTAGGCCCATTTCACCACGAATGTTACGTACCGCACCAATCAAACCTTGAAGCCATTGCATATCTGCTTCGGCTTGGTCATTGATAAGCGCTTGGTCAGCAACAGGGTATTGCGCCAACATAATCGTTTCGCCAACAATGTTCAGTTTCGGCGCAAGGGTTTGCCAGATTTCTTCAGTCAGGTAAGGCATCAACGGATGAGCCAAACGTAAAGACGCTTCCATGACCGCGAGCAATACACGACGTACTTCAGCTTTACGCTCTTCAGACACATTTTCATCGTTCAGAACCGGTTTGGTTAATTCAACATACCAGTCACAGTATTCATTCCAAATGAACTCGTAAATCGCTTGTGCAGCCAAGTCTAAACGATAGGTCGCAAAGGCTTGTTGAACCGCAGCTTCCGCTTTTTGTAGACGGCTGACAATCCACTGCTCAGGCAATTCCCAAAGGTCTTGACGAACCTCTTGACCAATTACTTGATCTTCGCAGTTCATCATTACGAAACGGGTTGCGTTCCAGATTTTGTTGGCGAAGTTACGGTAACCTTCAACACGCTTCATGTCGAACTTGATGTCACGACCGGTGTTGGCAAGCGCACAGAATGTGAAACGAACCGCATCTGTACCGTAAGACTGAATCCCTTCAGGGAATTCTTTACGGGTCGATTTTTCAATCTTCGCCGCTTGTTTCGGGTTCATCAAACCTGTGGTACGTTTTTGTACTAAAGTTTCAAGATCAACACCATCAATCAAATCTAATGGGTCAAGCACGTTACCTTTAGATTTAGACATCTTCTGACCTTCGCCATCACGTACCAAACCGTGTACATACACAGTTTTGAATGGTACTTGTGGCGTGCCATCTTCATTTTTCATGAAGTGCATCGTAAGCATGATCATACGAGCAACCCAGAAGAAGATGATGTCAAAACCTGTCACCAATACATCAGTCGGGTGGAAAGTATTTAAGAAATAGTTTTCTTTGTCTTTCGCTTCGTCACCTGTCCAACCTAAAGTTGAGAATGTCCAAAGACCAGAAGAGAACCATGTATCCAATACGTCTTCGTCTTGGTTCAATTCAACTTCAGGGGCAATACCGTTTTTCGCACGAACTTCTTCTTCGTTACGACCCACGTAAACATTACCTTCTGCATCGTACCAAGCAGGGATACGGTGACCCCACCACAATTGACGCGAGATACACCAGTCTTGAATATTATTCATCCACGCCATGTACATGTTGCTGTACTGCTCAGGCACGAATTTGATACGACCGTCTTGAACCGCTTCAATCGCAGGTTTCGCAAGCGGTGCAATTTTTACATACCATTGATCCGTCAATAACGGTTCAACGATGACACCTGAACGGTCACCGCGAGGTGGTTTCAAGGTGTATGGTTGAATTTGGTCTAACCAGCCTTCAGCTTCTGCTTGTTCGACTAACTTTTTACGTGCTTCAAAACGCTCTAAACCAATGTAGTCTGCAGGGGCAGGAATGGTTTTAGAAATTTGCTCGCCCGCTTTCGCGATGTATTCAAACTCAGCCAACACTTCAGCATTTTTGTTGAAGATGTTGATGATTGGCAATTCGCAGCGTTTACCGACTTCATAGTCATTGAAGTCATGCGCAGGGGTAATTTTTACACAGCCGGTACCGAATTCTTTGTCGACATATTCATCTTTAACGATTGGAACCGCACGACCAGTAATTGGCAGGATGATATTTTGACCGACCAAGTGCGCATAACGTTCATCATCAAGGGCAACCGCAACCGCTGTATCACCCAACAATGTTTCAGGACGCGTGGTTGCAACCACGATGTGATCTTTACCATCGTGCGTGCGAAGTGACTTATCTTCAAAGAAATATTTGAAGTGCCAAAGTGAACCTTGTTCTTCTTTATCAGACTCAACTTCTAGGTCAGATAGAGCAGTTTGCAGTTTAGGGTCCCAGTTCACCAGGCGTTTACCGCGGTAAATCAAACCTTCTTCGTGCAGTTTCACAAACACTTCTTTCACTGCGTTGGATAAACCTTCATCCATGGTGAAGCGTTCACGTGACCAGTCCACAGAAGAACCTAAACGACGGATTTGACGGGTAATGTTACCGCCAGATTGTTCTTTCCATTCCCATACTTTTTCTAGGAATTTTTCACGACCAAGATCATGACGGCTAATGCCTTGCGCACCCAACTGACGCTCGACAACCATTTGCGTTGCAATACCTGCGTGGTCAGTCCCCGGTTGCCATAAGGTATTTTTACCTGACATACGGTTATAACGGGTTAAGGCATCCATGATGGCATTGTTAAAACCATGACCCATGTGCAAGCTACCGGTGACGTTTGGTGGCGGAATCATGATACAGAAAGACTCGCCTTTTTCAGACGGCTTGAAGTAACCGCGCTCTTCCCAGGTTTGGTACCATTTTTTCTCGATCTCGGTCGGATCGTAAGTTGTAGCAATATTTTGCGCTGAATCAGTCATAGTTCGAACAGATCAAAAGTAGATAAAAAATTGCATCTATTGTAGCAAAAAAAATGGCGACTTAGGCAGCCTGAATCATTGGCTTGTTTAAGCAATTGGCATCTGCACTTACTCGTCGTATGATGTAGGCAAATAACAATGCGCAAAGTTCGCAGAACAACGACGAAAAAAAGCGAGAACAACAATGACCTATTCAATCGCACTAAAATTAAGCCCAGCTACCTATCAGCGTTTTCAGCAGTTACATCAACAGTTTAACCAGGGTAATCCGCACAGTCTGGCCAAGCCTTTAGGCGAGGTGCTGTCACATATTTCCTGTGAAATTGTCGATCAGGTGTTTGGTGAAATTGCCCGGACCAGCAGCTCGCCCGACCGTGAATCGGAAAAGATTGTGCAGCAGGTGATGGATACCGTGCAAAAATATATGCCATGGTCGGTGTCATTTTTTGGCAATGACCGTCTGGTGCCGATGGTGAATTATCTGCAACAGAAAACCTATGAAAAAGAGGGGCAGGCCTATGTGGCCTATCCGGTCGATAATGTGCTGATTAAAGAAACCTTGGGTTGTGTCGAACAAATCCGGCAGGGCAATAGTGCCTATATCCAGCCAGCCTTTCGGGCTTTTACCCAGATTGTCGATCAGGGCGTGACCAGTCTGGTCCGCGAGCCAAAGAAAATGCTGAAGTTTAATTTTATGGTCGATAAAACCCTGACCGGGGTGATTCAGCTGACCACCCAGCTTGGCTATAAGCGGCTGGAAAAACTCGGCACCCAGTTTGATACCCGCATAACGGAACAGTATTTCAATCATTTTCTGGGCTTTGTGGGCAATGACCCGCAGCCAGAGCGCGGTTACACTGATATTCATCACAACAAATGAACGTATAGAGGGACAGATTCATGGCCAAGCAGGATTTAACAGGAAAAGTGGTGTGGATTACCGGGGCATCTTCCGGATTGGGCAAAGCCTTGGCCAAAGAATGTGCCTTGCAAGGTGCCGACGTCATTCTGACCGCACGCCGTTATGAAGAACTGGAAAAGGTGCGCGTGACTTTACTGAACCCGGAACGCCATGTGTCAGTTTGTGCCGATATTACCGATGAATCACAGGTACGGCATGCTTATGCGCAGATGTTAGCGGCCAAAGGCCGGATAGACTGGCTGATTAACAATGCCGGGCTCAGCCAGCGCGCGCTGATTCAGGACACCACCATGCAGACAGAACGTGCCATTATGGAAGTCGATTATTTCTCGCAGGTGTTCCTGACCAAAACCGTGTTACCGACCTTTATTGCCCAGAAATCGGGACGGATTGCCTTTGTCTCTAGTGTCGCCGGTTTGCTCGGCACCCAGTACCGTGCCTCTTATTCGGCGGCCAAAGCCGCAATTCATATGTGGGCCAACAGTTTGCGTGCGGAAGTGGCGCAAGATGGCGTCGAGGTTTCGGTGATTTTCCCCGGCTTTGTCAAAACCAATGTGTCCTTTAATGCCTTAAATGGCGAAGGCAAACCGCAGGGCCATCAGGATGAAGCAATTGAAAATGGTCTGGAGCCGGACCTGTTTGCCCAGACCACGGTCAGTGCCTTGCTGGCGGGAGAGGAATATATTGTGGTTGGTGGCGCCAAGGAAAAACTGGGGGTTTGGGTGTCGCGTTTATCGCCAAGTACGCTGTATAAAATGATCCGTAAAATGAAGGTGAAGTAATACGTTCCAGAGCATTTGACGAGATGAAGACAGATCAGGCCATCAGCTTATTTCTTGATGGCCGTCCCATAGGCAAACACTTCCACCATCCCACCTTGCATCCCCAGTTCGGTGGTGCTTAAACGCAGGCCTAAAATCTGGGTAGCACCCATTTTCTCGGCTTCCAGCTTTAAGCGTACAATTGCTTCACGGCGCGCACGTTCCACCACACTTTCATAACTGGTCAGACGGCCACCGAGTAAATTCTGCACATTGGCAATTGCATATTTAAAGTAATCATGTGAAATCACCACATTGCTGCTGACCAGTTGGCCGGGTAGGTCAGTGCTTTTAAAGCGGCTGCTGTCGAGCTGGATATAGGCCAGTCGCTGTTCCTGTTCGGCCAGATATTGAAAATGCTTGCGTTCGTTATAACGGCCAAAACCAAAGCCAACGGCAAACAGTACTGCAAAAATCAGCAGCTGCAGGAGCAATCCATCCATGACTTAGTCCTGTGCAGGGAAGGGGTCAGGCAGTTTCGGCATGATCGGATCGACAATCACCGCCGTGCCATAAACGAACAGTTCAGATGCACCCTGGGCAATGTTGGAGGTGGAAAAACGGATTCCGACAATCGCATTGGCACCCATGCTGCGCGCTTTGTCGATCATTCGGTTCATGGCTTCCTGACGCGATTCTTCCAGCAGTTCGGTATAGGCTGTCAGCTCACCACCGACAATATTTTTCAGTCCGGCCAGCAGGTCACGGCCGACATGCTTGCTGCGTACCGTACTGCCATATACCACATCAATTTGCTGGCGAATGGTGTGTCCGGGTACAGATTCCAAATTACTCAGTAACATGTGATGACCAATAACAATAGATTGCTGATGAAGATAGAAAAACTGCGGGCAAAATGCAATCAAAACATCTCTTTTACAGTTTTATACGGGCAGATGTGTATTAAATCTTTTGGCGAGTCACTACAAGCAAAACATGATTTCTTAGCTTTGCTCATCACTCTATCGAGCTACTTTTATTTAATGGATGATCCAGGCACATCATCAGGCAAAGAAAAAGCCAGTCAGCGCGAGGCTCACTGGCTTGATTATCAAGCGATAAGAATGAAATCACCCTGATGCTTGACGCTGCAACTCAGACAATCTTATTGCTGAGCAGCGCGGCGTTGTTCTGCCACAGACGGCTGCTGGGTCACTTGATCTGAAGTGTTGGCTTTCAGGCCGCCACCCAAGGTTTTGTACAGTTCCACCTGATTGTTCAGATTGGCCTGTTCCAGCAATAACAGCCCTTGCTCGGCTGCATAAGAGGCACGCTGTGCATCCAGTACGGTCAGATAGCTGTCAATGCCGGCGCGGAAACGGGCTTCCGACAGACGATAGGTGGTATTGGTGGCTTCAACCAGACGGCGCTGTGCGGCAATCCGGTCACCAATATTTTCACGCACTGCCAAGGCATCATTCACTTCACGGAAAGCGGTCTGAATCGACTTTTCATAATCTGACAGCGCAATCTGCTGATCGGTTTCTGAAATGCGGATATTGGCCTGACGTGTGCCCCAGTCAAAGATTGGAATATCCAGACTTGGACCAATTGACCAGACAAAGTTACCTGATTTGAACAGGTCACTTAAATCGGCCGAGGCATAACCGGCGGAACCGGTCAGGCTGATGGTCGGGAACAGACGGGCACGCGCTGCGGCAATATTGGCACCTGCGGCAGACAGACGGTATTCTGCTGCACGAACATCGGGACGGTTTACCAGCAGATCACTTGGTAAGCCGGCACCAATTGCAGTATTGGAGGTAATGCGGGTAATACGCTGTGCCGGCAGCAGATTGGCCGGAACCGGTTGACCCACCAGCAGATTCAGCAGGTTTTGTGCCTGCGCCACCTGAGTCTTATAGTTGGCCACATCATTACGTGCGGTTTCGACTGAAATTTGCGCCTGACGTACCGGCAGTTCGCTGTCGATGCCAACGTCAAAACGTTTTTTGTTCAGGTTATACGATTCAAGCTGGGCCTTTAAAGTTTGCTCGGCCAGTTTCAGGTTGGCATTGGCAAAGGAATAGCTGAGCCAGGCCTGAGACACCTGACCAATCAGGGCAATTTGCGTGGCATCACGGGCGCTCTGGGTGGCCAGGAAATTATCCAGCGCATTGTCACGCAGGCTGCGGACCCGACCCCAGAAATCCAGTTCATAGGCGGTGACCCCTAAACCAACGTTATAGGAGGTGCTTGGGCCACGACCCTGATTGCTCATGGTGTCCTGACGTAACACGCTGCCACTGGCACCAATGGTGGGTAACTGGTTATTTTCAGTAATCTGGTACTGTTGCTGGGCACGCTGGATGTTCAACGCCGCAGTACGCAAATCACGGTTATTGGTCAAGGCCAGATCCAGCACCTGTAACAGGCGCTGATCGGCAAAGAAATCTTTATAACCCTGTTCTGCAACAGAGCTTCCGGAAGCATTGCTATAGCTGCTCGGAATATTCGCCTGAGCAACCGGCTCTGGCCCGCGCATGCTCTGACAGGCTGTCAAAGCAAGCGCAAGGGCAGAAACCGCAATACCACGGCCTGTGAGAGACCATAAGTTTTGCATCACGATACATGCTCCTGATGATTTTGTTGTTTTGGTTTGTATTTAAAAATACTTCGAATCCACACGTAGAATACCGGGATAAAGAAGATACCCAACAAGGTCGAACTGATTACGCCGCCCAGAACACCATAACCGACCGAGTGCTGGCTACCTGCACCTGCACCTGAAGACAGGGCCAGCGGCAGTACACCAAAACCGAAGGCTAAAGTGGTCATGATAATTGGACGTAAACGCATTTTTGCCGCATGTAAAGTGGCTTCAAACAGGTCTTCACCTTTTTCCTGCAACTCTTTGGCGAATTCGACAATCAGGATCGCGTTTTTCGCAGACAGACCAATCACCGCAATAATCGCCACCTGGAAGTAGATGTTATTCGACAGGTTCGGGTTCTGGAACAGCACCATCCCGCTGAAGGTCAGGAACAGGGCACCGACAATACCTAATGGTACGACCAGTAATACCGAGAACGGAATTGACCAGCTTTCATACAGCGCTGCCAGACACAGGAAGACGATTAACAGCGACAGGGCATACAGGAATGGTGCCTGATCACCCGATTCACGTTCTTCCAGTGACAGACCGGTCCATTCATAGTCGAAACCTTGCAAGCCCATGTCTGGCAGCTTGGCAATAATTTCTTCCATGGCCACCATCGCATCACCCGAGCTGACGCCAGGCGCTGGTGTACCCTGAATGTTCATGGAGGATACGCCGTTATAACGCTCTAAACGTGGTGAACCATAGGTCCATTCACCGGTTGCAAAGGCCGAGAACGGTACCATTTCGCCGCGGTTATTACGTACATACCATTGATCAAGGTCTTCCGGCATCATACGTGAGCCTGCTTCACCCTGAACATAGACTTTCTTGACACGACCGCGGTCGATAAAGTCATTGATGTACGAACCACCCCAGGCCATGCCCATGGTGCTGTTAATTTCAGCAATACTCACACCCAAGGCACCGGCCTGCGCATGGTCTACAATCACGCGGTACTGTGGTGTATCTTCCTGACCATTTGGACGCACCCCGGCCAGACGTGGATCTTTGGCTGCTTCACCTAAAATGATGTTACGTGCCATGGTCAGTTTTTCATGACCTTGACCGCTGGCATCTTTCAGCTGCAGGTTAAAGCCAGCACTCACGCCCAGTTCAGGCATGGCAGGCAATTGCAGCGGCATGATGTAAGAGGCATCTTTAACAATCATGTTCAGTGCCATACCACGCTGGATAATCGCACCGACCTGAGATTCTGGTGAAGTACGTTCTGACCAGTCTTTCAGTTTAATGAAGGCCAGACCTGCGTTTTGTCCAACCCCGGTGAAGGAGAAGCCGGCCACACTAAACACAGACTCGACATGCTCTTTCTCATTTTTCAGGAAGTAGTTGGTCATGGTGCTGACGACTTTGTCGGTCCGTTCCAGACTGGCATTTGGTGGCAATTGCACCAAGGTCATCACCACACCTTGGTCTTCATCCGGCAGGAATGAAGATGGCAGTTTCTGGAATAACAGCACAATCACAACCAGCACTGCACCGTAAATAAGTCCGGAGAAAATCTTGCTGTGGGTCATACGGTTCACACCGCCCTGATATTTCACCGACATCTTGTCAAAGCTGCGGTTAAACCACCGGAAGAAACGCGCAAACAGACCGTTGCTTTCCGGCTTGTTCGGATCATGCTGTTTCAGCATGGTCGCACACAGGGCTGGGGTAAAGGTTAAGGCTACAATCAGCGACAGTACCATCGCGGTGACCAGGGTCACCGAGAACTGACGATAAATCACCCCGGTCGTACCACCGAAGAATGCCATTGGTACGAATACCGCAGACAGCACCGAGGTAATCCCGATTAACGCACCGGAAATCTGTTTCATTGACTTTTCAGTGGCTGCCACAGGGTCGAGATGTTCTTCGACCATGACACGTTCCACGTTTTCCACCACGACAATCGCGTCATCGACCAGCAGACCAATCGCCAGAACCATCGCAAACATGGTCAGGGTGTTAATCGAGAAGCCGAACATGTTGATGACGGCAAAGGTCCCCAAGACCACCACCGGTACAGCCATGGTTGGAATAATGGTAGCGCGCCAGTTCTGCAGGAACAGGAACATCACCAGGAATACCAGAATAATCGCTTCAATTAAGGTTTTAACCACACTCTTAATCGACAATTCAATAAATGGTGTGGTGTCAAAGGCCAGCTGATCGACCATCCCTTGCGGGTAGTTTGGACGTAACAGCTTTAAGCGCTCTTCAACGGCTTGGGCGGTATCCAGCGCGTTGGCACCAGTTGCCAGTTTAATCGCAACACCACCGGCAGGTTTGCCGTTGAATTTGGAATCAAACTGATAGTTGTCTGCACCGAGTTCTACACGAGCTACATCACCCAGACGCACCTGTGCACCTGAAGCAGTATTTTTCAGGAAGATATTGCTGAACTGTTCTGGGGTTTGCAGCAGGCTTTGTGCCGTCACGGTTGCGTTGAGCACCTGACCTTCTATGGCGGGTGCACCACCTAACTGACCGACAGCGACCTGGGCATTCTGGGTACGAATGGCTGTGGCAATATCACTTGGGGTGACTTGCAGGCTGGCCATTTTGGCTGGGTCCAGCCAGATGCGCATTGCATAGGAACCACCAAACACCTGAACTTCACCGACCCCCGCCACACGGCTTAAGGGTTCAGAAATATTGGAGTTAACATAGTCTTTAATGTCATTTGCTGACATGCTGCCATCAGGCGAATAGAAGGCCAGAACTTGCAGGAAGCTGGCGCCTGATTTAGTGACCCGTACCCCTTGACGCTGGACATCTTCCGGCAGCAGGGCAGTAGCAGACTGTAATTTGTTCTGTACCTGAACCTGGGCGATGTCAGGATCGACGCCTTGTTCAAAGTTCAGCGCAATAGATGCAGAACCGTTACCGGCACTGTTCGATGAAATATAACGCAAGCCATCGAGACCATTCATCTGCTGTTCAATAATCTGGGTCACTGTGTTTTCAACTGTTTCAGCCGAAGCACCCGGATAAGTCGCAGAAATGGTGACCGTTGGCGGCGCAATGGTCGGATACTGGGCAATGGGCATATTGGACAGGGTCAGAATACCCGCCAACATGATCACCAGTGCAATCACCCATGCAAAAATCGGGCGATGAATAAAAAATTGAGCCATTGAAGTCTACCCCTTATGTATTTGAAGTAGCTTTTTGTTCAGCCTGAGCATCCGCCTGATCTGCCGGTTGTTTTGCCTTATCTGATGCAGCAGGTTGCTGGGCACCTTGTGGCGCGGCAGCTTGCGGTTGATATGGTTTGGCTACCACTTTCTGTTCCGGCTTGACTTTGGCAATGCCTTCTACAATAACTTTGTCACCGGTTTGCAGACCTTCAGTCACAATCCAGTCTTTACCCTGAATACCGGCAGTGGTCACTGGACGTGGTTCAACCACACCTTTGGCATTGACCAGCATCGCCATGGCCTGACCGGTTGGGGTGCGGGTAATGGCAGCTTGTGGAATCAGCACAGCATTTGGAATTACCCCTTGCACAATCTGTGCAGTGGCAAACATGCCTGGCAATAACAGATGGTTTGGATTCGGGAATACCGCACGTAAAGTCACGGTACCCGTGTCCGGATTAACGCTGGCATCAGAGAATGCCAGACGGCCTTCAACCGGATAATAGCTGCCATCTTCCAGTTTCAGCTTGACTGTGGTGTTGTTACTGCTGTTTAAATCACCTTTACTCAGCTGCTGGCGTAAACGTAGCAGTTCAGCACTCGACTGGTTGATATCCACATAAATCGGGTCCAGACGCTGAATCGTCACCAGCGGTTCCTGCTGGCTGGCAGTCACTAACGCACCTGCCGTCACGGTAGAACGGTTGGTCTGACCTGAAATTGGTGCACGTACGGTTGAATAACCCAGGTTAATTTCTGCATTGCGCAGTTCGGCACGGGTGGCCGCGACATCTGCTTCAGCCAGTTTCACCTGCGCCACAATGTCATCATATTCCTGTTTGGAAATGGCATTGCTGCCCACCAATTGACGATAACGGCCTTCTTTGACACGTAAGACGTTCAGATTAGCCTGCTGACGTGCCAATGCTGCACGGGCACTATCTACCGATGCACGGTTGGTCCGTGAATCAATTTCGTATAAGGCCTGACCTTCACGTACATAACTGCCTTCGGTAAACAGACGTTTCTGCACCACACCGCTGGTTTGCGGGCGAACTTCAGAAATTTCAAAGGCAGTGGTACGGCCGGAAAGTTCAACAGACTGCTCGACACTTTGTGGCTGTACAACAATAACCCCAACTTCTGTTGGAGGCATTTGCTGCTGGGCTGCAGCTTGCTGCGCATCATTTGGATCTTTGCTACAACCCACAAGCGCGATGCTTGTGGCCAATGCGCAAGCAGTGAGGGCAGGGGCCCAAAGCTTTGCAGACATCATTCTTCCACCTCAATTAGATTTTATCTATCTAAAAATTATTCATTGGTTTGCGCTGGCTGTACTTGATCAAGATCAGATAGAGCAGCGTGATCCAGATAAAACTTATGCTCCAGCCTGACAGGACATCTGAGGGAAAATGTACGCCAAGATACACTCTTGAAATTCCCATCAGCAACATCCACATAACAGCACATATTACAATGGCTTTATGTGCGGGATGTTGCATTGACACATAAATTGCAAGACAGCCCAGCGTTGCGGCATAAAAACTGTGTGCGCTGGGAAATGAGGCACCATAGCTATTGACCAGATGATACATTTCTGGTGGGCGCTCTCTTGCAATCAGATACTTGAGCATCCAGGCAATGGCAAAACTCCCCATCAGTCCAATGCTGACCAACACGATATTTGCATATTCCTTCTGCCTGGCCAGATACAGGCACCAAAGACTGGATAAAAATAATACAAATGGCATGCCACCAATGACAGATAACCCCGTCATTAGTGAGTTCAACATCTCGTTACGGTGCTGGCTGAACCAGTCTACAATTGCCGAATCAAGGGCAGTGAGCGCTGGAACATAAAGCATTAACACGCTGAAAAAACACAACAAACCACCGAGATAAAGCAAAAAATTAGGCATGCCGAAATCCTGGTTAGTTTAGCTGATCCGAGCGCAGTCCGGTAATGGATTAAAGTGTACTCGCCAGTACACTTCATTTCAAGCCTGTATAAATTATGCTAATTTCTTTTTCAATTCTTTTTAACACATGACAAAATAAATTAACAAATTCCTTAATGATGACCCTTGGCCGGGCCAGATTGCTCTTCAACTTCAACAGGTTGCTTGGGTGGCCAGAAAAAGTCACTTGGTCGGGTCAAGAAATGGGTCATGACCAGTTTGGCCAATGGCTTCCACTGTTCAAAACGTACCCGACGTGCGCGCAGGGCCACAATAATGGTGAGGGTGAAGCTGACAAATAAGTTGGTCAGGCCAATTAACAGCACACCCAGGAAAGACACAATAATCAGGCCAATTTCTGGACTGCCGTTGACGTTCATCAAGCCCTGAATAAAGTTGGCCGAGGCAAAGGCAATATGCCGGATATCTAAAGGCAGACCCAGAATATAACCAATTGTGCCCATACTGCCGAGCATAATCCCGAACAGGAAATTACCGGCCAGTGCACCCAAGTTCCGTTCAATATAGGCGGCAAAACGGTCCAGCCGTTCCTGACTCATCCATTTTTTCAGTTTGGCATGCGCCTGTAGCCGTGGCCCGACTTTGCGATACACCGCCATGTTATCGAAGTAACCGGCAATCAGGCCCGATAAAAACAGACATACCCCGGCAATGGCCGCGTGTGGAATTGCCAGGGAGGTAAACGGATTCAGGTCATGCAGCATTTTACTGGCTTTGGCATGATTCATTAAAGGCTCATGCAACGCCGCATCCCACATAAAGGCAATTAGGGCGGCCACCGGAATGGCAATCGAGATATTGCCCAGAATGGCAATAAACTGGGTCCGGATAATATTGATAATCAGCGCAGCCAGCTCGGCAATTTGCGCCATTTTCGAGCCTTTGCGATGCTGTACGGTCGAGGCCAGTGCGGCAGCGGTCATCGCCGGCTGTTTGGTGGCCACAGTAAAGTGCAGCACATGAATCAGCATAAAACCCAGCGAGTAGTTCATGCTGTTAATAAAGGCGTGCATCAGCGGCGCCAGGGTTAAACGTGCCGCCAGCACCTTGAGGGTGGCCATGGTGGCAATAATGACCCCGGCACCGGCAGCCGATTTATACATTTCCAGAAAGCCGGCCTTGTCGGTACTTACATAATGTTCACCGGTTTTGCTTGCATTTTCAGTCACCTGCAAGGCCATCAATTCACTGTTGGTGGCCAGCAGGGAGCGGACACTGCGTTCGCTATACAGCGCGGTGGTAATATCGACCAGCAACTCGCCCATGGCGCTATAACGCACATCATCTTCTTCAACAATCAGGTTCAGCAGCAGTTCAATCCGGTCCAGACACTGTTCCAGTAAAGACAGTAAATAGGTCAGGCTGACACTGACCCCAATCCGTTTGGTGGCCCGGCGAATTTTATGGCTGACGTCACGGCACTGGTCAATCATCACCAGCGCCTGTGACGCATCTGGTGGAATTACTGCTTCAAATTTGTCGGCACTTTGATGCAGGTTTTTATACTGCACAATGAAATCGTTGATTTCACGGTTCTGCACTAAAAATGGCGATTCGTATTCGGTCAGTTCCGGATGGGCATTAATAAATTCCGGGTATAAACCAATTCCGCTGACCCGATAGGACAGTACAGTAATGGCTTTAATGATTTCCTGACGAATCAGTTTTTTATCATCCTGATTACGATGGCCCTGATTGAGCAGGCGAAACAGCTGCTGCCACTGCTGATCTTCAATATCATCCAGCCAGTATTTATCGCTGCGCTGATGGAAAATGCGGCGCAGCAAGTCCTGCAGCTGGCTCTGATCATTAATCAGCGGTAAAAAATGCGCTCCTAGGCGCTGGAACAGCTGGCTCCAGAAACCATCTAAAGACAGGATGCCAGTATCGGCATACAGGCTGGTCTGTTTGTACTGGCTAATTAAGCAGAGCACAAAACTTTGTAAGGTATTGGCGGCATTGGGCGTAATCAGCAGGGCATGTAAAAAAGCCTGAAACTTTTCTTGTATTTCTTCGCTATTTTCGGTGTTGGCTGGTCGAATGCGGTTGACCAGCTCAATGAGCAGTTGCTCGTCAAGATCAGCGGGCGTGGTTTCCAGCTGATCCTGCATGTTCAGGAATAGGTCATAAAATTTTATATGCATAGGCAAGGATAAAGCTATTTATTGAATTCGGTGCAGGGCCAGCTTGGCCAGATTGACCAGGGCCTGACGATATATTGTATCTGGCAAGGCATTTAAGGCCGCAATTGCAGTTTCGGTTTCTTCCGTGGCACGCTGCTGGCAATAATCCAGCGCACCAGAGGTCTGTACAATCTCGATAACCTGCACCAAGTCGGAGGTTCCGCCGGTGGCAATACTGCGGCGGATAATTTCATGTTGCGCACCACTGGTATTTTTCAGGGCGGCAATTAAAGGCAAGGTCGGTTTACCTTCCATTAGGTCATCCCCGATATTTTTACCCAGGGTTTCGGCATCTGAGGTGTAATCCAGAATATCGTCAATGATCTGGAAGGCATTGCCAAAATGGCCGGCAAAGACACGTAACGGTTCACGGTATTCCGGCTTGCCGGTTAAAATGGCGGCACCTTCGGTGGCCAATTCAAACAGGCGCGAGGTTTTGCCGTGAATAATATCTAAATAAGTCTGTTCGGTGGTGTCCGGTTGATGCTGTGATTGCAACTGTAGTACTTCACCTTCGGCAATTTCACAGGTACCGGTCGAGAAATCTTTCAGCAAGGTCATGTTGTTTAAATCGACCAGCAGGTCAAAGGCGCGAGAAATCAGAAAATCACCGACCAATACGGCGGTCTGGTTATTCCAGGTGGCATTGGCGGTTGGACGACCACGACGCAAGCCAGATTCATCGACCACATCATCATGCACCAGGGTTGCGGTATGCAGCATTTCAATAATCGCCGCCAGTCTGCGTGCCTGTTCCAAATCTTCTGCGCCGCAGGCTTTGGCCGCCAGTAAGCACATAATCGGACGCATACGTTTGCCGCCGGCTTCCACCACATGCTTGCTGACTGCCATAACTAGTGCGACTTTTGAGGTAATGCCTTCATTAATAAACTGATCCATCGCGGCAAAATCGGAAGCAACAGGCGCGAGAATATCTTGCTTAAAGTCGATGGTCATGTGAAGGAGAACCTCAATTGTGTCAAGTAACAACGATAGTGTAACAATGAAAAACGTCTGGACAGGAAATCTGCAATCTGCGGTGCGGCCATTGTGGTTATCGTTATGAAGTACGAGGCAATGGTCTGCTTTCCTGTTCGTGCTGGCGCTGATGGCCTCCCGGTGACAGGCAGCGGTGATAGCATCAGCATGCTGGCGTTTTCGATTCTAACAAGCAATTTGATTAGATCAATGAAAAATGTAGGGTTTTGAACATTTTTGTTGCTTTTCGTTGCATGTTTATAAAATAAACAGCCGGCTGATGCAATATTTTGGCTAAATCTCTTGTTGTTTGCAGCGTTATCCCTTAAAATCTCTGCCCTTGTATAACCCCAGTGGCGTTCGTTTTAAGATCGGTATATCCCTTTACCGGCACGACGACACGGGCATGTTTGGAGTACATTATGTACGCAGTAATCCAAAGCGGTGGTAAACAGCACCGTGTAGTTGAGGGTGAAACCCTTAAAGTTGAATTATTGAAAGCTGAAACTGGCGCAACTATTACGTTTGATGACGTATTAATGCTTGTAAACGGTGATAGCATTCAAATCGGTGCTCCAGTTGTAGCTGGCGCTAAAGTAACTGCAGAAGTGGTTGGCCATGGCCGTCACGACAAAATCCGCATCATCAAAATGCGTCGTCGTAAGCACTACCGTAAGCAACAAGGTCACCGTCAATGGTTCACCGAGTTGAAAATTACTGGTATTTCAGGCTAATCACTAGGAGTAATGAGACATGGCATCTAAAAAAGCCGGTGGTTCTACTAAGAACGGTCGTGATTCGAATCCTAAGATGTTAGGTGTTAAAGTTTACGGTGGTCAAACTGTAACTGCAGGTAACATCATCGTTCGTCAACGTGGTACAGAATTCCACGCTGGTGCAAATGTAGGTATGGGCCGTGACCATACTTTATTTGCTACTGCTGACGGCGTAGTAAAATTCGAAGTGAAAGGTCAATTTGGCCGTCGCTACGTATCTGTTGAATAAGATTCAATAGAACAAAAACCCACAGTTTTCTGTGGGTTTTTTTATGCATGTCGCATCGGTAAAGAGAGCAACCCTGATCTTCATGATGATGGATAAAAAAGAACATTTGATATTAATAAACATACAAAACTTCTTATTTTCTCTAAATTTAGGCACTTTATTTGGTTTAAGATGAGTCCATGAATACATTGCGATATGCAACAATAAAAGGTGAATCTATGAAAATGCTTCGTCAAACCGTGTGTGCTATGGCATTAGGTGCTGCAACGCTGGCACCAGTGATGAGTACGACTGTGTATGCTGCGCCTGTGGCAGCATCGGAGCAGCAAGCCACTGCCAATCTGGTCAAACAATTGAGTCATATTAAAAGTATGACCGCCAACTTCGAGCAGACCACCAAAACCAGTGGCAAAGCGCCTAAAAACAAGGGCCTGACTGCCCAGCATATGAATCAGGAATTTAAAGGCGTAATGAAAGTGGCGCGCCCGGGTAAATTCTATTGGGAAACCACCAGTCCGGCCAAACAGACCATTGTGACCTCAGGGAAAACTGTCTGGATTTATGACCCGGACTTGCAGCAGGCCGTGCGTCAAAACCTGGATGAGCAGGTTGCCAATACGCCAGCACTGTTATTATCGGGCAATACCAACCAGATTATGCAGTCATACCGGGTGACCCAGCCAAACAAAGGCAAAACCTATTACACCCTGTATCCAAAAAGTGATGACGGTGCTTTCCAGAGTCTGACCATTAGTTTCGGTGCCAACAAAGCACCAAGCCTGATGATTCTGGAAGATTCTTTAGGTCAAACCACCTATGTACGTTTTAACAATGTGAAGGTGAACCCGAACATTGCCAACTCGACCTTTAATTTCACCCCACCAAAAGGCACAGATATTATTGATCAATAAGGGGTGCTGATCATTTCTTAAAAAAGATTTTATCTGTGAAAGCAAAACATAAAGGAGCCATTTTAATGGCTCCTTTATTTTTAGGTGAATAATCGCCCAATGGCAGGAGTGTACGGAAAGTCAATTGAGCGACTTAGGTCATGCGGACATGCACGAAATGGCAATAAAAATTGCCCTCTGAAAATGGTTAAAAATTAATCAAAAATAAGGATTAACCAGAATCACGGCTGATCTGTCTGCTTTTGCCCTGTGAAAGAATCCACAATTTCTGTGGATAAATATTGGGATAATTTATTTTTCCCATTGAATGGGCTGCAGATGCACGATTAGGGTGCAGTCAGGATTTAATTTTATTTTAAAATTATCATTATGAATTTTAATGGAATATTATAAATTTTGGGATGTACTGCTGTGGGCGGTTTTTGGTTGATTTTTCATTTTTTATCGCAGGTTACAGAACTGCTCTAGGATCGAACAGCAGGAGTTTTATATAGTGGTAAACGGCTAAATTGTGCGTATACAACGCCTTAGCGGGGTGAAAACTGCTGAAAATTGCAGCATGAAAATAGGGGAAATACAATGCAACATCTGAAATCAAATCTGCTCACCACGACAATCGCACTGACCACGGCATTAATGTTAAGTGCCTGTCAGCCGAAGCAGGATGCCGCACCTCAGGTGGAGGCCGAGCAAAGTCAGACTCAGGCGGCTGCTATTCCCGTGATTCAGGCCAAAGTGGTGCCGGTGGAACTGAAACAGCAGCAGCGCTGTGATGAAGAGGGCTGTACCGAATACGATATTCAGACGGTCAATACCAATGTGCCGTGGATTAATGCGTATTTTATGCAGCGGATTAAAAAGGCCGACCCGATTGCATTTAGTGAAGATGCTGCTTCTACTGTGTCAGCATCGTCAGCATCAGAGGCCAATAGCACAGAGGAGCCTAACCGTCTTAGTCTGAGTTCTACCTATGTGCGTTATATTGGCCAGCATGGCCGTCTGGCTACCTTTAGCATGCAAAGTTATAGTTATCCGGCCGGAGCAGCGCATGGCATGCATCATCAGGAGTTTGTGACCTTTGATTTAAACAGCAAGAAGCGTCTGGCCTTGCAGGATATTCTGCTGCCGAATAGTGATGAAGCCAAACTGGTACAAGAACTGTTTAACCATAATTACAACTGGCTGAATGAGCACGACATCCAGCGTGACAAACTGCGACTGAGTGACAATTTCTATTATGGTGCCAATGGTCTGGTGTTTGTCTATCCATTGTATGAGCTGGCTTCCTATGCAGAAGGCATGCCGGAACTGGAGCTGCCGTATTATGCGGTGGACAAACTGATTAAAGCTGAATATCTGCCAAGTTTGCCGAAGTATCCGGCCCAGTAAATTGTGAAAAAACTGCGCCGGATTGCTGTAATAAGCCCCAGCCGTGAAGCGGATTACTGTATTTTTTAACCCGAAGCGCTTACACTATAGCCAGTTTTTTTCTTTACAAAAGATTGGCTATGATCGACCCGAAATTACTCAGAAATAATATTGAGGCTGTAAATTTAGCCTTGGCAAAACGTGGTGTGCAACTCAATGTAGAAGAATGGGCATCATTGGAAGCTCGCCGTAAAGAAATCCAGTCCAAAACGGAAGCTCTACAGGCCGAGCGTAATGCCGGTGCTAAACAGGTCGGTCAGATTAAAAAAGCCGGTGGTGATGCTTCAGAAATCATGGCACGTATGTCAGCCATTGGTGATGAAATTAAAGCAGCCGAAGTGGCTTTAAATGAATTACAGGCGGAAATTGAAACCAAATCACTGACTATTCCTAACCTGCCACATGAATCTGTGCCGGAAGGTAAAGATGAAGCCGATAACGTGGAAATCCTGACTTGGGGCACACCGCGCGAATTTGATTTTGAAATCAAAGATCATACCGACTTAGGCGAATGGATGGGTGGTCTGGAATTTGAAACCGCGACCAAACTGACCGGTTCTCGCTTTAGCGTTTTAAAAGGGCCATTGGCGCGTCTGCAACGTGCTTTAACCCAGTTTATGCTGGATACGCATACCCTGAAAAATGGCTATACCGAAGCCTATGTACCGTACCTGGTCAATGCCGATTCTTTACGTGGTACCGGTCAATTACCAAAATTTGAAGAAGACCTGTTTAAGCTGCAGGGCGAAAAAGAGTTCTATTTAATTCCAACCGCGGAAGTGCCAGTCACCAACTTTGTCCGTGACGAAATTATTGATGCGGACCGTTTACCGCTGAAATATGCTGCGCATACCCCATGTTTCCGCAGTGAAGCCGGTTCTTATGGCCGTGATACGCGTGGTTTAATCCGTCAGCATCAGTTTGATAAAGTAGAAATGGTGCAAATCGTTAAACCTGAAGATTCTATGCAGGCACTGGAAGAGTTGACCGGTCATGCAGAAGGCATTTTACAGGCATTAGGTTTGCCGTACCGTAAAATCATCCTGTGTGGTGGTGATATGGGCTTTGGTGCGACCAAAACCTATGACCTGGAAGTGTGGGTGCCAAGTCAGAATACCTATCGTGAAATTTCTTCGTGTTCCAACATGGGTGATTTCCAGGCGCGTCGTATGAAAGCGCGTTATCGTGCGGACCAGAAGAAAACTGAATTTGTACATACCTTGAATGGTTCAGGTCTGGCGGTTGGACGCACCTTATTGGCCGTGATGGAAAACTATCAGCGCGCGGATGGCTCAATTGAAGTGCCTGAAGTGCTACGTCCGTACATGGGTGGTGCAGAATATATCGACTAAATTCATGTTGATGTACAGAATGCACCAATTTGTGCACAAAATTTGCTTAAGACAATCAGAACTAAATTACTGAGGTAGTGTGTGGATATTTTTCCAATCTCGTTAAAGTTGCAACAGCAACGCTGTCTGATTGTCGGTGGCGGCCATATTGCCTACCGTAAAGCCGGTTTACTGCAAAAAGCAGGCGCTATTATTGATGTGGTGGCGCCGGACATTGATGCCGCTTTACTGGAACTGGTTCAGCAGAGCCAGGGGCATTATGAGGCTGCTGCCTTCAATACTGAAATTCCGCTGCGCCAGTATCGTCTGGTGATTGCCGCCACTGATGATGCAGCAATCAACCGTCAGGTGTTTGAGGCTTGTGAAGCTGAAAATGTGCTGGTTAACAGTGTCGATGATCCGCCACATTGCCGCTTTATGGTGCCGGCCATTGTCGACCGTTCGCCTTTGCTGATTTCAGTGGCCACGAATGGTGCATCGCCGGTGTTGTCGCGCCAGATTCGCACCCAATTGGAAACCAGTATTCCGCATGGCATGGGCAAACTGGCGAGTTTTTCCGGTCAATGGCGTGCTGCGGTTAAGGCCAAAATCCAGAATCCGGATGAACGCCGGATTTTCTGGGAAAACCTGTATGCCAGTCCGCTTAAAGAGCAGGTCTTTAATGACAATCTGCAAGAAGCTAATCGTTTGATTGAGCAGGCCTTGCAGGAATGGACCACGCCAAAAGGCGAAGTGTATCTGGTCGGTGCCGGTCCGGGTGATCCGGAGCTGTTGACCTTAAAAGCACTGCGCTTGATGCAGCAGGCCGATGTGGTGATTTATGATCGTCTGGTGTCCGATCCGATTATGGAATTGTGCCGCCGTGATGCTGAAAAAATTTATGTTGGGAAAGCACGTTCCAACCATGCTGTGCCACAAGAGGGCATTAATGCCTTGCTAGTCAAGTATGCGCAGGAAGGTAAACGTGTTTGTCGTTTAAAAGGCGGTGATCCGTTTATTTTTGGCCGTGGCGGTGAAGAAATTGAAGAGCTGTTTGCTGCAGGCGTGGCTTTTCAGGTGGTGCCGGGCATTACCGCAGCATCGGGCTGTTCAGCTTATACCGGTATTCCTTTAACCCATCGCAACTATGCGCAAAGCGTACGTTTCCTGACCGGGCATTTAAAAGAAGGTTCACCGGAACTGCCGTGGAGCGAGCTGGTCTATGAAAACCAGACTCTGGTGCTGTATATGGGACTGGTGGGACTGGAAAAAATCTGCCAGAAACTGATTGCCCACGGCCAGCGTCCGGATATGCCAGTGGCCTTGGTGTCTAAAGGCACCACACCGGAGCAGAAAGTGGTGGTCGGGACTTTGGCGGATATTGCATCTAAAGTTACTGAACATCAAATTCAGGCACCCACCCTGACCATTATTGGTGAAGTGGTGAAGCTGCGCGAACAACTGCAATGGCATGAGCGAGGATAAAGCAACGCACTGCGTTGCCCGAGCGCAAGGCGAAGGCTGCGCCTGAGTAAAGAGGATAAAGCAACACAACGTGTTGCCCGAGCGCAAGACGAAGGCTATGCCTGAGTAAAGAGGATAAAGCAACACAACGTGTTGCCCGAGCGCAAGACGAAGGCTACGCCTGTCAAGTGGCAGCTATGTTGAATCATGGTTGCCGGAGATGCAAAAGGGCAATACTGCGTAGCGCTTTAACCCTGACAGCATCCTTGTCCCATCAAGAAAGTTTAATTGCTTAAATCAACCAGATAGTGAGTAAAAAGTGATCCACGTTGTGTTATATGAGCCTGAAATTCCTGCCAATACCGGTAATATTATCCGGCTTTGTGCCAATACCGGTGCTCAGTTACATCTGGTCAAGCCCCTGGGTTTTGAGCTGGATGATAAAAAGCTGAAACGTGCCGGTCTGGATTACCACGAATGGGCGCGGATGCAACTGTGGGATTCAATTGAAGACTGTCTGGCCGATTTGGCCAGTAAAGGCGTAGGTGTGGATGCGGTGTATCCATTAACCACCAAGGGGACAGAAACCCCGCATACTTCGGATTTAAACCGTCCTGTGGCCTTGTTGATGGGACCAGAAACCCGCGGTTTGCCTGAGCATGTGCGTTTGATGTTCCCACAAGAGCACTGGATTCGCTTGCCGATGGCAGAAAATTCTCGCAGTTTAAACCTGTCGAATGCCACAGCGGTCATTGTCTATGAAGCTTGGCGTCAGCAGGGTTTCCAGCCTTTAAGCTAGGGCAGATCATCGCGAAGAATAAAAAACCAGGATCACTGATCTTGGTTTTTTTATCGCTATTTATTTTTTCAGTGAGCAGGATCAAGCCGTCAAAACTTGACCTGAAATGTGGAAACAAAAAAGGTGCCGAAGCACCTTTTTGAATGACTTAAACTTAGAGTTTATCGTCAAATTCATTGTGTTGTGGCGCAGGGTGTTTAAAGCCTTTGGTTTTATAACCCAGGTATAAAATACCGGCCATTGCCCACCATAAACCATATTTCAATGATGTTTCATCAACTTCAAGCCACAGTGCAAACACCGCGATAAAACCACAGAGCGGCACCACCACAAAGTTCAGAATGTCTTTAAGGTTGCGGGTACGCCCATCACGCAGCGCATAGCGTGAAATGACTGACAGGTTGACGAAACTGAATGCAGTCAGGGCACCAAAGCTGATCAGGGAAATCACGAAATCCAGATCCATAAAGCCTGCAGTTAAAGCCACCGCACCGACAATCAGAATGTTGTAAGACGGTGTGAAGTTACGTGGGCTGATATGACCAAAGATTTTCTTGTTGATCACGCCATCACGGCCCATCACATACATCAAACGGGATACACCGGCATGTGCAGAAATACCCGAAGCCATCACAGTTACAATTGCGAAGGTCAGTACATAGGACTGGAACAGTGAACCACCCACCAGCATCAGAATTTCTGGCTGAGTTTCAGCAATATTCTTGAAGTAGCTGCCCGGTTCATTCGGGAAGTAAATCTGCATGAAGTAGGTGCTGACAATAAAGATAATCCCGGCAATTAACGCGGTCAGGAAAATCGCTTTTGGCAGGGTCTTTTCGGTATCTTTGGTTTCTTCTGCCAGCGAGCTTAAGGAGTCAAAACCGGTGAAGGAGAAGCACAGTAAGGTAGCACCAGTAATCAGCGCACCGACTGAGGTCAGCTCATTCCAGAACGGTTCAAGGCTCCAGAGCTGATAACGCTGTTCAGCACTAATCGGGCCATCGGCATTAAAACCGGCCTGTAGTTTGGTAAATACCATCCAGGTAAAGATCGCGATGACCAGGAGCTGGATAAATACAATCAGGCTGTTGAAGTTGGCGACAAAACGCGCACCGCGCAGGTTGATGCCGGTCATAAACGCGGTCAGCACAATGACCCAGACCCAATGATTGACATCCGGGAACAGCGCTTCCAGATAAATCACGGCCAGAATAATATTCACCATTGGCGACAGCAGGTAGTCGAGCCAGGACGACCAGCCCACCATAAAGCCAACATTGGGGTGAATGGATTTCTGCGCATAAGTATAGGCAGAACCCGAAGATGGGTAGCGGCGAATCATGTGACCATAGCTTAACGAGGTCAGCAAGATTGCAACCAAGGCAAAAATATACGAGGTGGGTACATGAAAATGACTTTCTTCCGATACTAAACCGAAAGTGTCAAATAAGGTCATTGGCTGAATATATGCTAAACCAATAATAATGATGTGCCAGAGCCCTAGCGTTTTTTGCAGTTTAGCTGCCGATTGAGTCCCAGAGATATTTGTCAACGGCGTTATCCTCTTAATCGTTGATCAAGGATCAGTCATGTTCCTAAGGATCGTTTGAGACGAACGATCCCCCCTATCAATAAAACAAAAGTCCGCCAATCTACTCCAAAATGGTTGCTTTTGTCAGTAACTTTTTCAGAAATTTTTAGCAGAAAATATGCCAATCATCTGAATAAATAAGAACTTTTTCTTGGGTATAGTAAAAGCCTGATGCTTAAAAAAACATCAGGCTTCTAGAAATTTTGGCTATATTCGCCTATTTGCTGGAAATTACCAAGCCTTTTTTAAGATAGATTTCAAATCTTCCAGACTGGCTTCTTTCGGGTTGTAAATGATCGAGCCATCGTTTAGGGCTTTTTCGGCCACTTCATCCAGCTGTGCTTCTGTAACCTTGCCGGTTTCACTCAAGGTGCGTGGCAATTTGGTCATGGCATACAGACGGTCGCGCATGGTCAGCAGGGTAGCAATGGCTTTATCGGCACGCAGATGCGCCGGAGTCTGGGCATAAATATCCGGGCCGGCCAATGGCAGCAGCAGTTCGGCAATTTTGTCGCCATTGACATCTTTGTTGTATTCCAGCACATAGGGTAAGAACAGGTTCATGCACAGTCCATGCGGCAGATGCGCCACTGCACCTAAGGCATGACCGAGAGAGTGCACCAGACCCACCATCGAATTGGAGAAGGCAATACCAGCCATGGTCGAGGCCTGCGCCAGTTCCAGACGGCCATAGGCATCACTTGGATTATCCAGCACTTTAAACAGGTTATTGCTGATTTTCTTGATCGCGGCGGTGGCATAGGCATCCGAAATCGGATTCGAGGCCATGCAGCTATAGGCTTCAACCGCATGGGTCATGGCATCCATAGCTGTCATTGCCGTTAAATGCGGTGGCAGGGTCTGGGTCATGCGCGGGTCCAGAATCGCGGCATGTGGCATCAGGTAATAAGAAGCGAATGGCATTTTGACATTCTTTTCAGTATCTGACACCACGGCGACCATGGTGACTTCTGAACCGGTGCCTGAGGTGGTCGGAATCACGAAGAAGGGCTTTAACGGTTTTGGCAGGTTGTGCGCACCTGAATATTTCAGCAGGTCATCGCCGCCTTCCGTCACCAGAATATTGGTAGCTTTAGAGGTGTCAATCACCGAACCGCCGCCGACAGCAATAATGGCATCACAGTTGTGGTCACGATACAGCTGCGCCGCTTTACGTACCGTGTCCAGACTTGAATCCTGTGGTACATCATCAAAAATATAGCCAATTTCAGCATCGGTCGATTCAAAAGCCGCTTCAACCGGGGCCAGCAGGTTGTTACCACGGACGCCTTTGTCGGTAATGATCAGCGGGCGTTTCGCACCTAAAGTCACCAATTCAAACGGAATGTGTTCCAGTGCGGCATTGCCGGCAATGACTTTGACTGGACAAAAAAATTCGTAATAAGGCTTCGCCATGTTATGCACTCCGTTGGAAATAGGACTGAGCCACTTTCAGGTAAATATGGGCAGCTCCGCTGAGTTTTTCTTTTAAGTTAAGTTCGGATGGGTATTGTTTGACGGCCAGCTCTGCCAGCAGTTTAGGCAAAATCAGGGCTTCCATTTTGTTCAGGCAACGCACCAGACGAATCGCATAAGACAGGTCACCATCGGCAATCATGCGGTCATGGGCAAAGGCCTGTGCCGTACTTTCCTGAAACGAGAACACCAAAAAGGCATGGGTCAGATGCTTGAAGGTAATGACCAGATCGGGTTTGCCATCCAGTTCAGGCAGCAGTTCGAGCTGATGATCTTCAGTCACCCGGGCAATGAACGCAGGTCCATTGGGAAACACTTTCATGGACAGGATAAAATTTGCGGGAAACTTTGCAACTTCCTGTTTTATTTCTTGATCGACCTGGCTTGCCATCACCAGACCTCTGCCAATCACATCCATCATGAGTTTGACATAGGCCTGTTGCAAAGCGGGCTTCACGGTTTTGCTTGAAATCACTCGCTGAGTCCCTTTGTTAACATCTATTATTGGGTTTAGAGTAAATACTCTAATTTATTTCTTATTCAAAAGTAAAGTCATTTAGGCTTGAATGGTTTGAACCTCACTAAAGTAACCACTGTGCTCTAAAGTTTCAATGATATCTCGGCATAAAGTTTCAAACGATGGATAGTCTGGGACTAAATCCTGAATGCGCACCATTTCCAGACCGGCATACCCACAGGGGTTAATGGTTTGAAAACCACTCAAATCACAGTCAATATTCAGCGCTAGTCCATGGTAACTACGGCCTTTGCGGATTTTAAAGCCCAATGAGCCAATTTTACGCTCCGCGACATAGACACCCGGCGCATCTGCTTTGGCATAAGCTTCAATACCATATTTTTTGAGCAGCGCAATCATCAGGTTTTCGGCATACGATACCAGCGTGCGGACATTCCAGCCCAAACGGTTCAGGTCAAACAGGAAATACGCCACCAGCTGGCCCGGACCATGCCAGGTCACCTGTCCACCACGGTCGGTTTGTACCACCGGAATATGGCTGGGAATCAGAATATGTTCTGCCTTGCCGGCCTGACCTTGGGTCAGCACCTCATGATGCTGCAAAATCCAGAGCTCATCGGGGGTATTGGCATCACGCTGTTCAGTCAACTGCTTCATCTCTAAAAAGCGGTCTTGATACGGTGTTAATTGCGAATACTGGCGAATAATGAGGGTCGGTTTTTGAAGCGCATCGGTCACAGGCTGCGTCCTTAAAAATGAAATCTGCTGATGTGAATTATAATGATTCAGAATAGGAATAGGAGTGTGCCTGCTTTAAATTACTGCGCTTGCACGGTACGCCATAAAAAAACACGCATGAAGCGTGTTTTTTTGAAACTTAAAGCGCGGTTTTAATCAGCGGGCAGGCAGCTAAATCGGCATAGACCGCATGTACCTGTTCCAGCTCTTCGAAACGCAGCTGTGCAGTAATCGAGTGGTATTTACCGGTACGCGATGGGGTCACGGTCATTTTGTCGCTATCAAAGTCCGGGAAGTGTTTTACGAAAATATCGTTCACCGCTTGACGCAGCTCTGCACCGGCCAGACCAATCAGTTTAATCGGGTAATCCATCGGAAAAACCCAAAGATGCTCTTGTAATTCACGAGAGGGAGTGCGGTCAATCATAATTACCTCAAAAGATTGAAAACGCCTGCAAGGCGCAGGCGTTTTGGCATTGCTACTTAAATGGGGATGGATTGATCCCAATTCAAGCCGCTGCTGACTTAGTCATTTTCCAGGAATGAACGCAGGTGTTCAGAGCGGGAAGGGTGGCGTAATTTACGTAAGGCTTTGGCTTCAATCTGACGGATCCGTTCACGGGTTACATCAAACTGCTTACCGACTTCTTCCAGAGTATGATCGGTTGGCATATCAATACCAAAACGCATTTTCAGGACTTTGGCTTCACGTTCAGTCAGGTTTTCCAGCACTTCACGTGTTGCTTCTTTTAAGCCTTCTGAAGTTGCCGCGTCGACCGGTGAGGTGATGTTACTGTCTTCAATGAAGTCACCCAAATGCGAATCTTCATCATCACCAATTGGCGTTTCCATGGAAATCGGCTCTTTGGCAATTTTCAGGACTTTACGTACCTTCACTTCGTCCATTTCCAGACGTTCACCGAGTTCTTCCGGTGTCGGTTCGCGGCCCATTTCCTGCAGCAACTGACGAGAAACACGGTTAATCTTGTTAATGGTTTCAATCATGTGTACCGGAATACGGATGGTACGTGCCTGATCGGCAATCGAACGGGTAATCGCCTGACGAATCCACCAAGTCGCATAAGTCGAGAACTTGTAACCACGACGGTATTCAAACTTGTCTACCGCTTTCATCAGACCGATGTTACCTTCCTGAATCAGATCCAGGAACTGCAAGCCGCGGTTGGTGTATTTCTTGGCAATCGAGATCACCAGACGCAAGTTGGCTTCGACCATTTCTTTCTTGGCACGACGTGCTTTGGCTTCACCCACCGCCATACGTTTGGCAATGTCTTTAATGTCTTTAACATTCAGACCCAGCTCTTTTTCGATGTCGGCAATTTTTTGCTGGAAAGCCAGTACGTCAGGACGCACTTTTTCCAGGTAGCCTTTCATCTCTGCAGGAGCTTTGGCAATCTGTTCGTCTAACCATGCCGGATTAGATTCCTGACCCGGGAAAGTCGTACGGAACTGGGTACGGTCCATACGGCCACGACGTACTGCATAACGCATCACTTCACGTTCTGCTGCACGAATCTGGTCATGCGTGCCACGAATCATTTCTGAAATAATATCAAACAGGCGCGGCGCAAACTTGAACATCATGAACACGCTGGCCAGAGCCTGTAACGCAGCTTCCGCTTCTTTGCTGTTACGGCCATGCTTTGCAATGACGTCTTTGGTGTTTTTCCAGGCTTCAGTCAGCTCGGCAAAACGCACTTTGGCAATTTCAGGGTCCGGACCAGAATCTGCTTCAGAATCATCATCCGATTCTGACTCTTCTTCTTCATCGTCGTCATCAAGTTTGACATCTTTGGTGCTCTTGCTGCTCGATTCTTCTTCATCGTCGAGCACGGCTTCATCTTCCTGTACTTCCGGAATTTCTTCATCGGTTTCCGGATCTAAGTAACCTGAAAGCAGATCGGCCAGGCGGCGTTCGCCATTTTCATAATCTTTGTATTCTTGTAGAACCACTTCAACGGCATTTGGCCAGTACGCAATTGAATGCAGCACATCACGGATGCCTTCTTCAATACGTTTCGCGATACTAATTTCGCCTTCTCGCGTTAACAGCTCAACGGTCCCCATTTCACGCATATACATACGCACAGGGTCCGTGGTACGGCCAGGCTCATTTTCTACAGAAGCCAGTACTGCCGCTGCTTCTTCTTCAGCGACTTCATCTGCAGCTTCTGTGGTGTCTTCGAACATCGCATCATCAGATTCAGGTGCACGTTCATGCACAGGAATACCCACGTCCTGAAGCATCTGGATGATGTCTTCAATCTGTTCGCTTTCCGTGATTGAGTCTGGGAGATGATCGTTAACCTCGGCATAAGTTAGGTAACCTTGCTCTTTGCCTCGGCTAATCAGAGCCGCTACTTGCGAAGTAGGGGAAGTCATATCGCTCATCTTTGCTTACTCTTCGTTGAATCTGTGGCAGTGAAAAACCGTGCATGATAGCACAATTTGCTGTAAAAGTTTCTGATTTGATCAATCAAGCATGATTTTATAAAAATGTTTGAAAGCAAAACTGAATAGGAATATGGGGCATCTTGCCCGGTTTTCAAGTCTGGCATCCGTTTTGTCCGCGAAATATTCTTGTCATATGCTTTAAACTATACTTATGCAGATAAGGTCTTCATAAATACACAAATTTTAGCGCGAAATACAAGCCAAAAATAGTCGGGAAAAACAAAAAATATAAATAAAACTTGACAACTTTTTCAAAGGCAGATAAATAGCGGCTAAACCCATTCACATTTTTTCATTCTGAGGTAGTTTTAGTGTCTTCAACAGATTTTGAACTAGATGATAACTACGGTGATGATGATGTCAGCTTCGATGAAGCGGCAGGTAAAATCAGTGCGAAAGAATCGTTAGAAAAACGTCGCTTGATTGATGATCTGCTGGCACAGCGTCGACTGGAGCGTGATCTCAAGGATTTTGATTATGACTTCGACGAAGATGATTTTGACGACGAAGATGACTGAAATTTGGGTTCAGTAAAGTCTTCGGAAAATGCTATGCTATACCTTGTATAGACGATTTTTGGATTTAAGATGAGTGCTTTAGATTTAGACCTGTTAAGTGAATATCTAGATGGTGACCAGAACGAATACGGTCTAGATTTTGCTGCCACTCATGGTTTTTTGTGTGCCATTGCAGTTGGCCCGCAATTTGACCAATGGCTGGATGAACTGTTTGAAGGCAACCAGAAAAAAGTGCCGGCAGAAATCGTAGCGCAGGTGAAAACCTGGCTCGAATCCATTCGTCAAAACCTGGCCAATGAAGAAGGCATCGAATTTCCATTCGAAATTGAAGAAGCAGATGTAGAATCAAGCTTGGGCGACTGGAGTGTGGGCTTTGTGGATGCCATGTTCCTGAATGAAGAAGCCTGGTTCACGCCAGAATTTGAAGAACAGCTGGTAGATCTGACTTTACCAATCATGGTGTTTAGCGGCATTGATGAAGAAGACCCGCAAATGGAAAGCTTCCGTCGTAATGGTCAGTTAATGGATGAGCTGGCGGAAGAAATTCCGGACAACCTTAATGAACTGTATTTGATGTATCACACTCCAAACTGATGCAAACCGAATAAATAAAAAAACACCTCCTCGGAGGTGTTTTTTTATAGCCGGATTACATTAGCGGGTCATACGGTTCCAGGCATCACGCACCGCATGTTTGGCATCTTCCCAGGCCAAACGGGTATCGCCCTTGGTGGACTCCCATTCGCTGCGTAAATCGGGTTCTACATCTTCAAAGCGTGTACCCGGTTCATAGCGTGAACGCTGGGCATAACCGACCCGGTAGGCAGCCTGATAATCACGCTCATAGCTTAAGTCCGGATGTGTGTTTTGCAGGCTGGTATAGTAAGGCTGGCTCTGGCTGTGTTCATGCCAGTAAATATCTTCATCACCTTCGGTCGGGTTTTCGGCTTCTGCAGCGGTTTTACCAACCAGACCGCCCACCACGGCACCAATGGTACCTCCGACCACTGCGCCAATCGGGCCGGTGGTGGCCCCGACTGCGGCACCTGTGGCTGCACCACCGACCGCACCGACACTGGTACCCACCGGATGGGTGCCGGTTTCACCTGTTTTCGGGTTGGCATTCAGCTGTTGCTGCTGCTGTTTCGGTAGCTGTTTGACCTGTTCGCGTTTTTGTTCCTGCTGGCGCTGGGTTTCTATTTCTGGATTCGTCATGTCTGTATCCTCTTGGGGCTGATGATGATCTAAGTAAAATGAATCAAAAAATTAAGATCAAGCGGATCTCTTGAGTTTTAACTTAGATCAGACAGGACCCGGCGCGGGCAGGAGAATTGCACCTTTCACGTTAAGATAAATAACTTATGTCGGTTTCTGGTGACGAAAAGCAGGGCTTACTTACATACAGTTAAATTTTCCGTGCAGATGCGCTGTCCGGAAGCCACCCATCTGCACAACAGAATTTCTAAAGCATATTTGATTAGTGTTTGAAATTGCTAACTACTGTTTGGAGCAATAAGCGGCATACCAGACATAGGCGGCATAAAATACTGCACCATGGATGGCGACCATACATAGCATCAACACTGCCATGAGGGCCAGTCCCATTTTCTCAGCCGATTGAATAATCTGCTCTGCATAGGGGTTCATCAGCACCATAAAAAAGATAAACAGGCTGCCAATGATGATGGCCACGGCACTGCTGCCCCAAATCAGCTGAATTCTTTCATCTGAGGTCGGCAGGCGTTTTTCACGTTTTACAAAATGTTTGGCATTGATCAGCGCGACCACCACCAGTGTTGGAAAAAGGGTTAATACCCCAAGATTTAAACCATAAACTAGAACCATGGTCAGCAGGACCAGCGCAATGCTGTAGACTGCAGCCAAATGCAGCAAATAGTGTTTCATTGAATCCCCAAGTTTGGCCTGTAGCTCGGCCAATGCACATCACGAAGCGCGTTTACGCATATACCTACGGTATAGAATCCAGCCGATAATCGCAATCACAATTGCAATAATGACATAGCCGACCTGGCTAAAAATTTTCTGCATCAGCGCCTGATTTTCGCCAAAATAAAACCCGACCGCAGCCAGAAAAGTGGTCCAGATGATGGTGCCGAGGCTGCTGTAGAACATGAATTTCCAGAAGGGCATCCGGCTCATGCCGGCGGGAATACTAATTAAAGAGCGTACCGCCGGAATCATGCGTCCGGCAAAGACAATGCGATGCCCATACTGCTCGAACCAGTCCAGTGATTTTTTGACATCGGCCGATTTTAGGAACAGGTATTTTCCGTAGCGGTCGACAAAGCGGAAAATCGCATCATGTTCGAATTTATAGCCGACCCAGTACAGCAAGGCCGCGGCCAGTAGCGAACCGAAACAGCCGGCAACCACGACACCAACAAACAGTAATTCACCTTGTGAGGCCGAATAACCAGCAGAAGGCATAATAATTTCGGAAGGAATAGGGGGGAATACGTTGTCCAGAAACATAAGCAGGGCAATACCGAAGTAACCCAGCTGTTCCATAATGGAAATAATCCATTCGGTCAGGTTCATAAAGTCAAGAAGGCCTAAAAATTAGACCTTCATGCTAAAGAGGATTGGTTTTTCAGTAAAGAGCTGAAACGTAACTAAAAATCTTCCTCAGCGGTATGCGACAGGGTGTGCACATAGACTTTTCGAAGCCCATACGCCACCAGCAGCGGCAAGACAGCGACAATCAGGTAACCACTCCAGATATTGGAAAGGTGATAGGCAATAAACATTGCCAGAATCGCGCCGAGCACGGTGCCAAACCCCACAATAAACAAGTGTGAACGCTGTTCAAGCTGCTGTTTCAGGTGGTGCAATTGCAGATCTTGCTGCTGATGCGCTCGTTGCAGTAAGGCAGTACGGAATTGGTGTTTATAGCGTGTTGTTATCGTTCTTTGCATAAGTCAATCCTTGTCCATGGGTGAGAATCTGTACGTCAAAATAAAACTGCATTGTTTTTGTTGTGATTTGGAGTTTAGCCTAAGCATGACTGGCTTCTGTTAGTACCAGAGGGTGCTTTGGTATTGAATTGATTCTGGTATGTGAATAGACGTAAAAAAAGCCCTATAAATAGGGCTTTTTGTAAAATTATTTGTACTGGTTTACATTATTACAGACGTTTGCGTTTTGCCGCTGCAATCTGAGATTGACGCATACGGAAGCCAGCTTTCTGTTTTTCTGTGGTTTTATCAATACAGTATTTACAAGATACGCCGTGTTCATAGCTTGGTTCTGCCACTTCTTCTGGCAGTAAAGGCCAACCACAGGCATGACACTTGGTATTTTGACCTTCTTCCACACCATGCGTAACCGCAGTACGGCCATCAAATACGAAACATTCACCTTCCCACAAGCTTTCTTCTGCCGGGGTTTCTTCGAGGTATTTCAAAATACCACCTTTCAGGTGATAGACTTCCTGGAAGCCCTCTTGCAGCAATAACGAAGTGGATTTTTCACAGCGAATCCCACCGGTACAGAACATGGCAATTTTCTTGTCTTTGTGCTGTTCCAGTTCTTTTTTCACATAGTCTGGAAATTCACGGAAGGTTTCAGTTTGCGGATCAATCGCGCCTTTAAAAGTCCCGGCCTTGTATTCATAGTCATTACGGGTATCAATTAAAATCACGTCATCACGTGCAATTAGTTCATTCCATTCTTTCGGGTCCAGATAATGGCCGACCAGATCACGTGGTTTGACCTCTACACCCAAAGTCACAATTTCTTTTTTCAGCTTAATTTTCATTTTACGGAAAGGCTTGTCGGCGCTGTGCGATTCTTTATATTCCATCGCGCTAAAGCCTTCGTTTAAAAGAAACTGATGCACCTGATCAATGGCTTCACGGTCACCCGCCACCGTACCATTAATCCCTTCACCCGCCACAATGAGAGTACCGCACAGGTTGATGCTGTTTACCAAATCTAAAAGACGTTGTTGTAGATCCGCAGGATCTTGAACTTCTTTGAATTGATAAAGTGCGGCAACAACCCAACCAGAGGTCGCTTGCTGTTCTACAGGTGCAAGCTGTTCTACAGTAGCGTTCATGGAGTACTCCAATGTGATATAAAAAATTTGAGGGGCATATTTTAGCGTGAAAGTGCCCAGATAGCGAGAAATCCAGAACAGAAATATGGTTTTAAATCTGCGATAGAGTCGGCTATGATGCCTATCCTCGCCTATGATTTTACCAAAAGTAATACGGCTGCATTCAGGCCGGCATTACTGCGCTTTTCTGGAGTATATTTTGAGTACGGATCGTCGAATCGCCTCATTGACCCCGTGTGCAGGCCGCTGCTCTACGGTATTTGGTGATTCAGTGTGTCGTGGTTGTCGTCGTTTTAATCATGAAGTGATACGCTGGAATGGTTATACCTCCGAACAGCAAACGGCTGTCTGGCAGCGTCTGGATGCCCAGCTGGACCAGATTCTGGTACCAATGTTGCCATTTTCCCGTTTGCCGCAGGTAGAGCATTTTGTGCTGTCGAAGCGGGTGCGTTTACGTCCCGATGCCAGCGCAGGCCGCAAGTTATATCATGCGCTCAAATTATGTGAAAAAAACAAGCATCTGGCCGATGACAGTGGTCTTGGTATTCAGGCCGCGCAGGTTAAACCACTGTGGCAGGAATTTGAGCGTCGGGTACTGGCACTGGCGACTGCGAGTTATGACCTGGCATTTTTACGTGCCGATGGCATTAGCCAGCATTTATTAAAAGTCAGTCTGGAAGAGGATGACTAGTTTTTCATCCTAAGGTTTAAGCAAGAGTAGCGCAGGAGTACCACAGATGATCAATATGGCTGAATATCTGTTGTACTGTCTGGCGGTGGTGATCATGATTGCCACCCCAGGCCCGGTGATGATGCTGGTGATTGGTGCCGGACTCAAAGGTGGTTACCGGCGGGCGTTTCAGACCATTGTCGGGACTAATTTAGCTTCTTTGCTGTTAATTGCCTGCTCGGTGCTGATTTTAAAAGGCATCTTCAATATTCAGGCCTTCTGGCTGGATTTAATTAAGCTGCTAGGCTGTGTCTATATTGCCTATTTGGGGGTGGACATTCTCAAGGAAAGCCGGGCAGCGGCCGGACCGAAACAGGAGACGGCCAGCGCTGTAGGCGGATTTCGGCAGGGTTTTCTGGTCGGGATTTCCAATCCGAAAGATATTCTGTTTTTTAGTGCCTTTTTCCCGCAATTTATTCAGGTCACCGATCATTTTAATAACAGCTTAATCCTGCTGACCGCCAGCTGGATTGTACTGGATTTTCTGACTTTGTCTTTGTTGTATTTGGGTTTTTACCGTTTAACGCTGTCACGCGGTTATCGGCCGGTACTGGCGCTGTGTGGTGCTCTTTTAATTCTGATTGCGCTGTATGGACTAATCAGCACAGCAGGGCAGTATCTGTTTTAAGTAACCCATGACTTATATTTCTGCCATAAAAAAGCCCGCAATGTGCGGGCTTTTTCGTAGGATGATCTTAGGTCTTAAGCGACTTGTACCGGAATACAGTTGGCGGTGTGGCTCACGGTGTTGTCCGGGTTGGCATATACCAGGCGTGGTTTATGCGCATTGGCTTCTACTTCAGTGAAATCACCGAAAGTCGCAATAATGATGATATCGCCGACATCTGCCTGATGTGCTGCGCCACCATTGACTGAAATGATGCCTGAATTGTCTTCACCACGAATCGCATAAGTGGTAAAGCGTTTGCCATTGGTTACGTTCCAGACGTGAATTTCTTCGTATTCGCGAATGCCAGCTAAATCCATAAGTTTGCCATCAATTGCACATGAACCTTCATAATGAAGTTCCGCATGTGTCACGAAAGCACGGTGAATTTTGCATTTTAATAAACGAGATAGCATGGCTAGCGTCTCCTTAGTGGACCTAAGATCTTTATCTTATGGTTGAATCAATCACTGCGACCGAATCAGCCGACGAGCGCATTTTGCGCCCAATTTTGCCAGATGGCAAGCAGGATTGTTCAACAATTATTAGGTTATTCGTTGGGTTTATAGGCATTGATCTGGTTCATGGCTTGCTGAATCTCACCATTGACCAGTAATTTCATGCGAGACAGCGCGTGGCTGAGAGCATCATCCATTAAGCCTTGTTCCTGGCTTGGGGCTTTGCTGAGCACATGACCGGAAACACGTTCTTTAGACCCCGGATGACCAATACCAATGCGTAAACGGTGGAAATTTGGACCGGTGTGCGGAACGATGTCACGTAAACCATTATGACCACCATGACCGCCGCCAGTTTTCAGGCGAATAATCCCCGGATTCATATCCAGTTCATCATGGGCAATCAGCATGGCTTCAGGGGCGATTTGATAGAATTTGGCGAAGGGCACAACACTTTGACCGGAACGGTTCATAAAGGTTGTTGGTAATAGCAGACGAACGTCCTGACCTTCAATATTACCGCGACCGCTGATGCCTTTGAATTTCGGATCAGCTTTTAAAGAGATGCCATATTGATCTGCAAGGCGTTCAACAAACCAGAAGCCTGCATTATGGCGGGTTTGGGCATACTCAGCACCTGGGTTGCCCAAACCAACAATCAGTGAAATATTTGACACTAATTTACACCATTAACACTTATGCGCGTTTGAAGTCAGCGTGCATTGGTGTGTTTTTAGCAGGGTGACGTTGTAACGCTTGGATTTTCACGTTTTCAACTTTGTCGCCTACTTTGATTTCTACAACTTCTTCAAAGAAAGCATTGCTTTCTAAAGCTTTTACAAGCTCACGAAGTTCTAAAGTTACTGCTACTGGCTCAGCGTCGCCACCATAAATGATAGCTGGAACTTGAGCAGCGTGACGAAGGCGGCGGCTCGCACCTTTCCCTTGGTTAGCTGCTTCACGCGCTTGAGCGTTTAATACGAAGTTTGCCATGATAGACATCCTATTTCAGGTTAAATAAACCAGACCTGCGACCGATCTGGTGATAGAAAGCCCTGCATAAAGCAGGGCTTTTGAAAATTTAGCGCACTATTATAGATAAGAATCGAACATTGCGCTAATAGATTCTTCGTTGTTAATACGACGAATTGTTTCAGCAACCATGCTTGCGACTGAAACCTGACGAATCTTGCCAAGGTTTTGAGCTTCTTCTGATAATGGAATGGTGTCAGTAACAACCAGTTCATCAATCACAGAATTCTTTAAGTTCTCAATCGCTTTACCAGACAGCACCGGGTGAGTAGCATAAGCAACCACTTTACGCGCACCAAAAGTTTTGAGTGCATCTGCTGCTTTACACAGGGTACCTGCGGTATCGACCATGTCATCCACGATGACGCAGTCACGATCTTTCACATCACCAATCAAATGCATCACTTGTGATTCATTGGCTTTTTGACGACGTTTATCAATGATCGCAAGGTCGATATCCCCCATTTGCTTGGCAACAGCACGGGCACGTACGACACCACCCACGTCAGGTGAAACCACCATCAGGTTGTCGTGTGACTGCTGGCGTAAGTCAGCAAGCAGCGCTGGCGTACCGTAAATGTTGTCTACAGGAATATCGAAGAAACCTTGAATCTGGTCAGCGTGCAGGTCAATCATCACCACGCGGTCAATACCGACAGTGGTCAACATATCTGCAACCACTTTTGCAGTAATTGGCACACGGCTTGAACGAGGACGACGATCTTGACGGGCATAACCGAAATAAGGAATCACGGCAGTGATACGGCCAGCACTTGCACGACGCAATGCATCTGCCATCACCAGGATTTCCATCAGGTTATCATTGGTTGGGGCACAAGTAGGCTGAACGATGAAAACGTCTTTACCACGTACATTCTCGGTAATTTCTACAGCAATTTCACCGTCAGAAAATTGACCGACTGAGGCAGCACCTAAAGGAATGTGAAGATGGCTTACGACTTTTTGGGCGAATTGTGGATGCGCAGTTCCACTAAAAACGACAAGATTGGGCATGAAGCACCCTTGGCGGTTGGAATGTATGGAAATAGATGGCAGGGGTAGCTGGATTCGAACCAACGAATGGCGGGATCAAAACCCGCTGCCTTACCACTTGGCGATACCCCTAATGCGGCAGAACTTTAATATTTTTGCTGGTCGATGTCAAGGTAAATTAACAGCAGAACAGCAAACCAATGCTCTGTCTTTTTCGAGAAAATGGCAGGGGTAGCTGGATTCGAACCAACGAATGGCGGGATCAAAACCCGCTGCCTTACCACTTGGCGATACCCCTAAATTTGATGACTGTAAGATGGCAGGGGTAGCTGGATTCGAACCAACGGATGGCGGGATCAAAACCCGCTGCCTTACCACTTGGCGATACCCCTAATACAGTACATCTACAGGTGAAAAATGGCAGGGGTAGCTGGATTCGAACCAACGGATGGCGGGATCAAAACCCGCTGCCTTACCACTTGGCGATACCCCTATTCAACTTTGAAATGAATTAATGGTGATTCGGCTAAACTGTGGACCAGGTAAGCTTTACATGGTGCCTGAGCCAGAATCTCATCAATCTTCATTTCTGAAGTCACTTCAATAAAAACACAGGCACCTGTACCTGTAAGCTTGGCAACTCCGAACTGATCTAGATATTGCATGGCTTCATCGACTTCAGGATATAAGGCTCTGGCCAGTGGCTCAAAGTTGTTTCCGAAATCAGATGGCTTCAACTGATAGGCGCAAAATTTAGATGGCTTCGTATCTCTTGTCAACGTTTTTTGTGAAAAAAGCAGTTGAGTGCTGATAAAACAGTCAGGTTTTAGCACTATGTACTGTTTTTGTTCTAAGTCTATGAATGTTAAGTGTTCACCAATACCTTCTGCCCAGGCATTGCGGCCATGGACAAAAATCGGCACATCGGCGCCCAGTTGCACCCCTAAATCGGCCAGCTGCTCAGAATTGAGTCCACATTGCCACAGTTGGTTCAGCACAATGAGGGTGGTGGCGGCATTGGATGAGCCACCACCAAGTCCGGCACCCATAGGAATCTGTTTGTCCAGCCGGATTTTTAAACCGGTCGGCGCTTGGGTAAAAGGTTTTAAGATCTGCGCCGCCCGATAAATCAGGTTCTGTTCCAGATCGACTGAATTTAAACCGTCGATCTGAATCTCGGCTGTATCCAATGGCTCAAATTCAAGCCAGTCGTAGAGATCGATCAGCTGGAAAATGCTTTGCAGTTCATGATAGCCATTTTCACGGCGGCCAGTAATATGCAAAAACAGGTTCAGTTTGGCAGGTGAGGGAACACGAATCATGACAGCACAAAATTAACGGTTTTGGATCACCATTGTAATACGGTTCTCCTGACCGGATTCAAATGTTTGCTTTAAAATTAAACGGTTTGGCAAACGCGCCTGTTCGTTATAGCTTAAATCAACGGTCCAGCCATCTTCTAGAAACTGGGTTGGACGACGCTGGCTATCGTAAGCGACTTTGGCCTGTGTAGTGGCCGGACGTGCCTGCACCCAGTCAATGATATGACTGATTGGCGCTTGCCAGCCGGTGGCCCGCTGCAGCAGTTCTTCGGCTGTTGCTGCCTGAATAGTGCCGGTTTTGGCGCTATTCAGTGTGACTTGTCCCGGCTGGCCGGAAATCTGTGTTTTACCGACGCCTAAAATGCCGCTTAGTTCAATATCAAACTGTTCCTGCTGTTGCAGCCAGTTAAAAAAGGCGCTGCCTGACTGCTGTGGTGTGCGTACCCCGATTTTTCCTTGCAGATGAAACTGATTTTCTGCCTCAACCATTGGGCTTGCGGGTGTTTGCGGTTGGGTGAACTGCTGACAACCACCCAGCACCAGGGTGCTGACCGTGACAAGACTAAGACTGAGTTTGGAAATAAGTTGCATGCGTATTAACTCTGAGGGCTGTGTTGCGGTAACAATAGCGAATGAAGCTGTTCTAATTGCGGATCATTTGGATATTTTTGTTGGAGTTGTTGTAAAACTTGACTAAATTTTGTCAAATTGCCCTGCATATACAGCGCCTTGGCATAACGGACCCCAATTTTGACTGTTGCACTTAAGGCAAAAGCCTTTTCCAGCACCTGGGCAGAGGTGTCAAAATCATTTTGCAGATAGCTGATCAGGCCTAAAGTATCCAGAATTGAGGCCTGTTCCGGAGCAAATTCCAGCGCCTGTTCCACATACTGGCGTGCTTCATCCAGCCGGCGGTTTTGTAGCGCCAGGGTATAGGCATAGGCATTTAAATAAGTCGGACTGTTCGGCTCGACCTGTAACAGTTTTTTCAGCAAGCGGTCCAGTTTGTCTTTGTCCTGATAAGGGTCTAGCAGCAACACTTCCGAATACAGCAGTTCCGGATCATCGGGTAAATTGCGGATGGCTTCATCCAGCAGTCTTAAGGCGGCAGTCTTGTTGTTCATGCGCTTTAGAATTTCCGCCTGAGCCTGATATAAAAAACTGGCGTGCTGCGGATAATTGACCCGTTCCTGGGTCAAAAAGCGTAAGGCTTCATGCTGGCGGCTTTGCTGGCTATAAATATTGATCATGCTGCGCCGCGAAACGGTATACAGGCTGCCATCGACCAGACGGTAATAGGCTTTGGCGGTTTCAAAATGCTGTTTACGCTCGGCATTGACCGCCAGATAGTAATAGGCTTCATTTTGATACTGGTTGGAATAACGCAACTCGACCAGATATTTCTCGGCCTTTTCATACTGCTTCAAGTCAATACTGGTCAGACCAGCCAGAAACAGGGCTTCATCTTCCTTTGGCCATTTTTCCAGCATCGCTTCCAGTTTGGTCAGGGCCAATTCCGGCTGATTGGTTTTTAACAGATATTTGGCTTCAGCCAGACGTACTTCCAGATTGTTTTTATGTTTGCGGCTGGATTTGGCATACCATTCCTGGGCAGCTTTCGAGTCTTGCAGCGCACTTAGCAGGCTGGCTTTGAGCAGGATATAACCGGTCACTTTCGGACGTTTGCGTAGCACCCGGTTGACCGTTTCCAGCGCTTCTTCTAACTGGCCATTCTGGGCTTTTAAACCGGCAATCAGAATCAGAATTGAGGGATTATCTTTTTCTTTGCTGGTGCGTAGTGCCTGAATCAGAAACTCACGATCTTCTGGCGACTCCGGGGCAATACCGGCCAGAATCTGTTCTAAATCGGCAGTGGCATCAATGGCCAGAATCTTGTCCAGGGTTTCAGCGGCCAGGTCATATTCATGCGCTTTCAGGGCAATATGCGCCAGATAAAACAGGGCTGGAACATCTTCCGGTTCCTGAATCACCCAGTGGGTGGCAATGTCCAAAGCTGCATTTAAGTCATTGTGTTCCAGTGCAATATTCAGTGCGCGCTGTTTAATACTGGTTGAATTACTTTTAATTGCCAGTACAGTATAGTTATGTAAGGCGGTAGCCACGTCATTCGAGGCGAGGGCAAATTCCGCCACCATGCTTTGTTTTATGGCGTTCAGATTTGTAGGTGCATGGAAAAAATCTCCAGATGCTCTAATATGAGCACTAGAAGCCATGCTACCCACGAGTAAGAGTGTGGTAGAATATTGCTTAATTGTCGCGCCGCTAAGCCGGCTGGTTGTTTGACGCAATTTTTCTTGATCCAAGTAATGCTTTTTATGACACCGTTATTGCACAATAGCATAAATTTAGCGAAATGATGATCTGATATGTCTTTCTTTGCATTGGGTGTCAACCATCAAACCGCCTCTGTAGAATTGCGTGAGCAAATTGCTTTTAACCCTGAAAAGTTAACTCAATTACTTGCCGAACAAAGCCAGAGTCACCTGTTAAATGACATGGTGGTGGTTTCTACATGTAACCGAACTGAAGTGTACGCCATGTCTGACCATGCAGACACGGTGCTGGGCTGGCTCGCCCAGGTAAATGGTCTGGATGTCAAACAACTACAAAATCACGTTTATCGCTATGAAAATGCGCAGGCTGTCACCCACTTAATGCGCGTTGCCAGCGGCCTCGATTCCTTAATGCTCGGTGAACCGCAAATTCTGGGGCAGGTCAAATCGGCCTTATCTTTGGCCAAAGATGCCCACACCGTTTCGCAAGATTTAAACCATATTTTTGAATACGCCTTTTATGCGGCCAAACGGGTGCGTTCTGAAACGGCAGTCGGCAGTCATGCGGTGTCCATGGGCTATGCAGTAGCACAGTTGGCGCTACAGGTGTTTAGCCATCCGGACAAGCTGACCGTGCTGGTGGTGGCGGCAGGTGAAATGAACAGTCTGGTGGCCAAGCATCTGGCGGAAATGGGCGTGGCCAAGGTCATGATCTGCAACCGCACCCGTGCCCGTGCTGAAAATCTGGCCCAGGAAATTGCCCATCGGGTAGAAGTTGAAATTATTGAATTTGAACAGCTGGCAGAACATTTGCATCGCGCCGATGTGATCTCCAGCTGTACCGGCAGCCTGCATCAGGTGATTGGCTATAAAGAAGTCAAAGCCGCGCTGAAAAAGCGTCGTTACCAGCAGATGTTGCTGGTCGATCTGGCTGTTCCGCGTGATATCGACCCGAAAGTGGAATCGCTAGATGGTGTGTATCTATACGGCGTTGATGACCTGCAAAGCGTGATTGACGAGAATCTGGCACAGCGTCGTCAGGCCGCGGTAGAAGCCGAGGTGATGGTGAATCAGCTGGCGACCGAACTGGTAACCCAGCAAAAGGTCAAAAGTGCCGGCAGTACCATTCAGGCTTATCGTGAGCAGGGTGAAACGTTACGTCAGGAAGAACTGCAGCTGGCGATGGCACGAATTGCCAAAGGTGAAAATGCGGCACAGGTGTTACAGGAATTTTCTTACCGTTTGACTCAGAAATTGCTGCATCCCACCTCGATTGTGCTGCGTCAGGCGGCCAAAGCCGAAGATCCGGAATACTTTGAAATGCTGCAAAACGAACTGCAGCAGGTCAGTGTCAAACGGCGTAAATCTAAACGCTAAGCCATTGTGATGGTTTAGCATGGTGTTTAATGCCGCTTATTCTTCCAGTAAGGTCAGGGAACGTTTTTTATCAATCTGATAAATCTGATGTTTCAGATTACGCATTTCTTCAATACTGCTAAATTTCTTCGAGCGGATTTTCTGCTGCAAGAAATGGTATTGCAGTTTAATGGAAAAATCTTCGGCCAGCTTGTCAGCTTTTTCTGGTGAAGTGGTGTAATCCCCGACATTGGCCTGCTGTAAAATGCGCTGCAATTCGTAATGATAAGCCGCACAGGCGCCTAGCACATAGTATTTGGCCAGTTCCGGATCATCCGGTAATTCATCAAAAATTCCGTTAAAGATTTGCAGGATTTTGGCCAGTAACTGATCGGTCGGAATCAGTGCGCGTAACGGCTCAAAATGAATATATAAATACGGATGGTTGATTAGAATCGCCACCACATATTCTTCGGCATCAACCTTGGTGCTAAAGCTGAGTGAGGCATCATTATTGGTATGTGGCTGCCATTTGCGGTTAAAGCCGAGCTTCTCGCGGAAAAACTGTTGCAGCAGATAACGGTAAGAGCCGGTTTTCGGTAACAGTTCAGTCAGCTGTTTTAACTCGCCCATCACCTGACTTTTGCCTTCGGGCTTGCTGATATCATGGTTTTGACTTAAATGCGCAAACACAAAATCAGACAGTAGCGGCGCCTGATCGAGCAGGCGGCGGAAATTTTCAATGCCTTCACGGCGGATCAGCGAGTCTGGGTCATGATCATCCGGCAGCACAAAAAACTTCAGTTCACGGCCATCATTCAGCAGGGGCAGGGCAATTTCCAGCGTACGTCGTGCTGCTTTCTGACCTGCGGCATCACCATCAAAGGCAATGGTAATGCGTGAGTTCTGCTTAAACAGAATATTCAGGTGTTCGGTATTACTGGCAGTCCCCAGCGTTGCCACGGCGCCATAAATGCCATATTGCTGCAGCGCAATCACATCCATATAGCCTTCCACCATCAGCCAGTCCTGGGCTTTCTGCTTGCGGCCTTCGTATAGGCCATACAGCAGCTGGTTTTTATGGAAGACTTCCGAATCGGGCGAGTTGATATATTTCGGCTTGATTTCATCATTGAGCGCACGGCCACCAAAACCGACCACACGCCCTTTGTGATCGCGGATCGGGAAAATCACCCGGTCACGTAGCAGGTCAAAATCACGGCCGGAATCGCTGGTACGAATTAGCCCCAGCAGTTTTAAACCTTCAATATCTTGTGGAAATGCTTTTTCCAGATGCTGCCAGTCTTCCGGTGCATAGCCCAAACGCCAGAACTGGATGGTCTGTGCGCTTAAACCGCGCTGGCGAAAATATTGCTGTGCCGACTGGCTGTGCGGTAACTGCTGTTCATAAAACTGCGCCACATTTTCCAGCAGATCAAACAGGTTGCCTTCCTGTATCGGCTCCTGATCAAAATCCGGATATTGTTCAAAACCGGCAAAGGGATCATCTGCTGGCTGGAACTGCTCAAAAGGATCAAAATGTGCAGCAGGGACTTGATCAGTTTCGGTCGGTGTGGGTGTTGCTGGCGCGGGTGCAGTTTTGGCCGGTGGCGCCGGTTTTTTGACCTCGCGTTTATAGACCAGTTTTTTGCTGTCCTGATTGTCTTTTGGCAGCTCGATACCGGTCTGACTAGCCAGATCTTTCATGACATCGACAAAGTTACGGCTGTCGATATCCATTAAAAAGCGAATTGCATTGCCGTTGGCCTGACAGCCAAAGCAGTGATAATACTGTTTGTCGCGATAAACGTGGAAAGACGGGGTTTTTTCCTGATGAAATGGACAACAGCCCGAATAGGTCCGCCCGGTTTTTTTCAGTTTCACGCGCTGACCAATCAGATCGACAATGTCGGTCCGATCCAGAATCTGATCAATCGTGTGTTGAGGAATAGCCATACTGTTTTTATCGGGTCGGTTAAGCGGTAGGTCGAACAGATCGACAGGGTATAGAGATTACAGTGTATTGTTTCCTTTCTATCCGGTTTTGCGTGTTCAGGCAAGTGGCCAAGATAAAAGGGCAAGTATAGTAACGTATGCTTTATATTTTGCAAAATTGAAAAACAGGTTAAAAGCTCTATCCTTACTCGCTATTTTTCAAAGCTGTACTTATGTTAGGACAATAAAAGGAAGAGACAAATTTTATTTTAAGTGTGTTGGGCCTCTATTTTCATTCGGCCTGTTAAGGGCTTTGTATGGAGAACTTCCTACTTTGGAAAGACCCAAAGTAGGCAAAAGTCTTTGTTCCCCATACACAACATCCTTGTTGTGATGGGGAACGTGTGGCATCCCTGCCACATCTGCGTATCCAATGGAATGTTTAAATCAAATTTAAGACAGTCATGGATGTTAATTATGTTTACTCGGCCGCTTCACTGTTTTCCTGTTTTTCAGGACGGTCCAGCAAACCAAAACTTAAACGGTTGGTCCAGCTACGTGGTTCTTCCTGCTGGTTGGCCAGTTTTTGCTGCTGTTCGGTGGTGGCCTGTGCTTCACGACCAAAAATACCCAAAGTCGCACGGTTTAGCCAGCTACCTTCATTCCGTGCAGCACGCAGGTTTACAGAGCCATCGGCTTTAACCAGATTTGGATAGTTCAGTTTTAACAGGTCAATATACTGTTGTGCAGTGGCACGGTCACCCAGTTGGGTATAACCATAGGCTGCGGTGGCAATTGCTTCCGGAATCTGTGGGGTTTGCGGATAATGTTCGATTACCCAGAGTGAACGTTCCACCGCGGCGACCCAGGCCTTACGTTTAATATTAAAACGTGCCGCATTCATTTCCGCTTCTGCCAGCTCTTGCCCGATAAACTGCATACGTTGTGCAGCATCCACAGCATAGGTGCTTGATGGATAACGGCGAATGAAATCGACAAAGTTCTGATAAGCCACTTTTAAATAGCTGACATCACGATGCGCCTGTTTTAACGAGGTATAACGGATTAAACCATCATAGTTCTGTTCCATATTGGCCACGCCGCGCACATAGTAGGCATAGTCAGCATTTGGATGCTGCGGGTTCATCCGGATAAAACGGTCGGCCAGTGCGACTGCACCTTCATAATCTTTTTGCTGGAATTTTGCATACAGCAGTTCAAGTTGTGCCTGCTGGGCATATTCACCGGTAGGATAATAGGTTTCTAATGCTTCAAGATGCTGGATAGCATCGGTATATTGCCCGCGTTCCAGTGCTCGTTCTGCTTTTTGAATATAAACTTGTTCGCTAGATTGCGGACCTGTATCGACCACTTCTTTTTTTGGATTACTGCTACAGCCCACGATTGCAGATGCAACGCCAAGTGAAAGAGCTAGCATGGTAATTTTATAACGTGGTAGCGACATAAAAATTCCTCTGTTATTACGGGCAATGAGCTACAATTGCGCTATTAAACCACTTTTGTCTGAATGATCAAATGTCTCAAGCACAATCTTCCAATTCCAACATCCCTGAAACTGACTTCAATTTACTTGATGATTCTGAGGATGCAGATAATCATACTTCAGACCCAACTGCAACACGTTTATCGTTGCAATTTCAACTGGATGAAAGCTATCTGGGGCAACGTATCGACCAGGTTGCAGCCCTCATCTGGAGTGATTTTTCACGTGAAAAACTGAAACAGTGGCTAAAAGATGGCCATTTGTTGGTGAATGGTAACACTGTCAAACCAAAGTACAAGTGCGAAGGCAATGAACTGTTAAGTTTAAATGTTGAACTTGAAGCACAGACCAACAGTCAGCCTGAAAATATCCCTCTCGATATTGTCTATGAAGATGATGATATTTTAGTGATTAATAAACCGGTTGGCATGGTGGTGCATCCTGGTGCGGGCAATATTACCGGCACACTGGTCAATGCCTTGCTGTTCCATTATCCAAAATCGGCAGAATTGTCACGTGCCGGGCTGGTACATCGTATTGATAAAGACACCAGCGGTTTGCTGGTGGTGGCGAAAAATCTGGAGGCACAGTTTGACCTGAGCAAGCAGCTGGCCAACAAGTCGGTGTACCGGATTTATGATGTGGTGGTGTATGGCAATATTATTGCCGGTGGCACCATTGATGAGCCGATCAAGCGCCATCCGGTGGACCGGATTAAAATGACGGTATTGCCGGGCGGGAAAGATGCCGTGACGCACTATAACGTGAAAGAGCGTTTCCAGCATTTCACCCGGGTTCAGGCGCGTCTGGAAACCGGCCGTACCCATCAGATCCGGGTTCATTTCAGCTATATTGGTCATGGTCTGATTGGCGATCCGGTGTATATGCCACGTGTGCGTGTGCCGGCTGGAGCCTCCGAGCTGCTCAATGAAACTTTGCGCGGTTTTAAACGTCAGGCACTGCACGCGGCCAAACTGGGGCTGGTGCATCCACGTACCAAACAGGACATGATGTTTGAAGCGCCGTGGCCGGAAGATTTCAGCCAGCTGGTGGATGTGTTGCGTAGCGAAAACGCTGCCTATTAAACCGTTCTGCGGCGTTGAGAAAGTATGATCTCAACGCCGCTTTTAAGTGAACACAGGAGCTGAGATGCAATTTATTCAGGGATTACCGGCACAGGTTTATGTGGCGCAAACGCGGATTCAGCATCAGCAGGCCTTGCCAGCGCAAGTACCGGAACTGGCCGGTTTTAACCTGGCCTTGCATGTGCAGGATGCAGCGGAACGGGTGCAGCAGCATCGTATGCTGTTACTGGAACAGCTGGCCGAATACGGTGTTAATACAATCAGCTGGATGAACCAGACCCACAGCACCTTGTGTCATGTGATAAATGATGAGCTGCATTTTAATGCACCGGAAGGCGATGGACTGGTCACGCAGCGCAAAGGCCATGCCTTAATGATGATGACCGCCGACTGCCTGCCCATTGTGCTGGGCAATCAGGCGGGCACGGAAGTGGCCAATTTACATGCCGGCTGGAAAGGTTTAGCCCATGGTATTGTTGAAAATACCATTGCCGCCATGCAGCACCCACCGACCTGGGCCTGGTTAGGCGCGGCCATTAGCCAGCCGTGTTTTGAGGTAGGGGCCGAAGTAAAGCAGGTATTTTGCGAGAAATATCCCGCATTAAGCAGCGCCTTTCAGGCAGGGAAACAGGCCGGAAAATTCTATGCCGATTTATATGCGATTGCCCGCTATATCCTGACCGAGCAGGGGGTAACCACCATTTTAGGTGGTGATCAGTGTACCTATCGGGAGGCCGAGGAGTATTATTCTTATCGTCGTCAGGCCAAAACCGGACGCATGGCAACATTCGTTTTTATCGCTGATCAATGCTAAACTTGACTGAATTATTGGGTTTTTAAAGTTTCCATGTCTGTTACTGATCAAACATCTGTGTCGCAAGTAAAAGTCTGTGTTGTGTATCATAGTCCCTATGGCCATACCGCCAAGGTGGCACAGCATATTGTGCAGGGCGCCGAAAAAGCCGGAGCTGAAGTACATTTAATGGCAGTGAGCGAGGTCGATTGGGATGTGCTGGATCAGAGCGATATTCTGGTCATGGGCTGTCCAACCTATATGGGCAGTCTGACTTCGGCACTGAAACAGTTTATGGAACAATCTTCAAAACGCTGGCTAGCGCGAAGCTGGCAGGGCAAAATTGCTGCTGGCTTTACCAATGGCGGCGGTTTAAGCGGTGACAAGCTGGCGGTGTTACAGCAGATCAATTTATTTGCCATGCAGCATGGCATGTTATGGTCGGGCTTGCCGTTTATGCCAACAGGCCGTAGTCCGCATGATATTAACCGGATGTCGAGCTTTCTGGGCTTAATGACCCAGTCTGACAATGCCAGCGTTGACGTTACCCCGCCAGAAGGTGACCTGGAAACAGCGGTGAAGTTTGGCGCTTATCTGGTGGGCTTAAAACAGAAATAAGTTTGCTTTCCAATGATGCAATAAAAAATGCCTCCCATGTTGGAGGCATTTTTACATCAAGTACTTGTGTTCAAACGTGCTTATTTATGCATTAAACGGGCTTTATCACGCTGCCAGTCACGGTCTTTTTCAGTGGCACGTTTATCATGCAGCTGTTTCCCTTTCACCAGGGCAATTTCCAGTTTGGCCAGCGGACCTTTCCAGTAACAGACCAGCGGCACACAGGAATAACCTTTCTGGTTCACCGCACCGAGCAGTTTGGCAATTTCTTTGCGGTTCAGTAACAGCTTGCGGGTACGGGTCGCTTCAGGCACCACATGGGTCGAAGCCGACAGTAAAGGTTGAATTTGGGCGCCAAATAAGAAGGCTTCACCATTTTTAAAGGTGATATAGCTTTCGGTCAGGCTCATACGACCGGCACGCAAAGACTTGACTTCCCAGCCTTGCAGGGACAGTCCGGCTTCAAATTTTTCTTCAATAAAATAATCGTGGCGTGCACGTTTGTTCTGTGCAATCGTGCCACTGGTATTTTTTTTAACTACAGTTGCTTTCGCCATAATGAGTCACTTCCAACGTTAGGCCTATTGTGCCCCAAACACAGGCATGCTGACAATTCCAAAATCAGCGCTGAATTGCAGCACTATCGCAGGATTTTTGTGAAATTGGCCGAGTTTATTCACCAATAAATCAAGTTTTTGCTAAAATATGGCTCTACAAAACCAACTAGAGTAAAAATGGATGTCTAAAACTCGCGTGATTTATCCGGGGACCTTTGATCCAATCACCAATGGTCATATCGATTTAGTAACACGGGCGGCCAGAATGTTTGATGAAGTGGTGGTCGCAATTGCCATTGGTCATCATAAAAATCCGGTGTTTACTCTAGATGAGCGGGTAGAACTGGCCAAAACCTCACTCAGCCATTTACCCAATGTGGAATTTGTCGGCTTTGATGGCCTGCTGGTGAATTTCTTCCGCGAACAGCAGGCCACGGCGGTACTGCGTGGTTTACGTGCAGTGTCTGACTTTGAATACGAGTTTCAGCTGGCCAATATGAACCGTCAGCTGGATACCAATTTTGAAGCGGTATTTTTAACGCCGTCAGAGCAATATTCGTTTATTTCATCCACGCTGGTGCGTGAAATTGCGCGTTTAAAAGGAGATGTGACCAAGTTTGTACCGCAAACCGTGGTCGAAGCCTTTGAACGCAAACATCAACAAGGTTGGTAGCGTGTCTTTATATATTACCGATGAATGCATTAACTGCGATGTCTGTGAACCTGTGTGCCCGAATGAGGCTATTTTCATGGGCGAGCTGATTTATGAAATCAACCCGGCGCTGTGTACCGAATGTGTCGGGCATCATGATAAACCGCAGTGTCAGTTATTCTGTCCGGTGGACTGTATTCCGCATGATCCCCATCATGTCGAAACCCAGGAACAATTACTGGAAAAGTATCAAAAACTGATTGATCAAAAAAGCACGAGCAATTAGTGCATTTATTTGTTAAGATGCGCCCTCGAAGTGAACCAGACGATCGCTGCTGTGGAGGTCTCCGTGACTAAAGCAGGGGAGGAAAGTCCGGGCTTCATAGGGCAGGGTGCCAGGTAACGCCTGGGCGGCGTGAGCCGACGGAAAGTGCAGCAGAGAGTAGACCGCCTTCATTCAGGTTTCTTTTTCGGAAGAAATCGAAGGTAAGGGTGAAAGGGTGCGGTAAGAGCGCACCGCATGACTGGTAACAGTTCATGGCATGGTAAACCCCACCAGAAGCAAGACCAAATAGGAATCCTGAGGTACGGCCCGTACTGGATTCGGGTAGGTCGCTTGAGCGTATGAGTGATTGTACGCCTAGAGGAATGATCGTTCTCGACAGAACCCGGCTTATCGGTTCACTTCACCAAATTTTGTACAATTAGCCTGTAGAAGGGCTTGACGTTATAAACATTACAGCAGATAATGCGCGCACAGTTTACGGCTATGTAGCTCAGTTGGTTAGAGCACCGCACTCATAATGCGGGGGTCACAAGTTCAAGTCTCGTCATAGCCACCATTTTTAAAGATCACATCCTTATGTGATCTTTTTTTTTGTCTTTAAAATCTGTGCTCGCAGTTGAGCTGCTGCACATCCAGCTTCAGCGTCTGCTGTAGCTGTTGAATCTGTTGCCAGCGTTGCTGCTGGTCGGCATAGACAAAAATTTTCTCATCGACCTTATCCAGTTTGGACACGGTAATTTTTTGTGCAGCACAATAACGGCCTTCATAGCGTTCCTGTGCAAGCGCCTGTTGTGCTTCAGGACTTAGGCGATCTGCGGTTAAAATCTTCTGCTGGCCTTTGGCATACTCGACCAGAATGCGTTTTTGCGGAATGGTGAACCAGAGATGACCATTAATAAATTCTGCGACATCGCGGCGTACCCCGTTATAGTCCACCATGAGTGGGGCAACCAGCTGACAGCCCGATAATGTCGCAACTAGCAGACTACTGATCCATATTTTTAACTGCATTGTGTTCAAATGATTGATCCTGGAAAGTTTCATCATAGTCAGCGAAAGGGTTTGACCCAAGTAAAAAATTGCAAATCCGGTTAAAAATTAATAAAAACGTCATGTTTTGCTTAAACAGTGTTCATTTGAGTAGATAAATATCTTGACGATAAAGTCCGAACTTTAGATAATGCGCACACAGTTTACGGCTATGTAGCTCAGTTGGTTAGAGCACCGCACTCATAATGCGGGGGTCACAGGTTCAAGTCCCGTCATAGCCACCATTTTAAAAGACCAAGCTCTCAGCTTGGTCTCTTTTTTTGTCTGTTCAAAAAGTCCAAAAAAATGTTGTGCAAACTCTCCGCGCAATTTAGATACCAGCGATGAATAAAATGCTGGCTTAGGAATTCAGCTGTTGCTGTACCCAGCTTAAGAATTCCTGTTTATGCGCAAGGGCCGGCGCTTTAGAACCATCAATCACTTTAGGCTTGCCATTAAATATACCTTTAAACAGATAAGACTGCCCAGCTTCAAACTCGATACTGCCTGTATCATGGATTTCGGCGAAAAACGCGTTCAGGCGCTCATACTGGCTATAGCGATGAAAATGCGGACGTTCAGTTAAATAATGATAAATCTGTTCTAAAGTCTGCAGGGTATTTCTTAGTGTCATATGAAATCCATTGCATCCAATTTTAGCTCATGCATATCTTGAACATAGGGTTAAACATAGACCGTTGTCTATCTGTTTTTAGTCAACCTAGACGATTCATTGATATTGGTTTTTTTGAATGACGTAGAACTCAAAAATATAGGATCGGTTTAGATGGCAGGGGAAGATGCGTATTCTAAGTAGCCTCATTCCAGCAGACAATAAAAAACCCCAAGACTGGCTTGAGGTTTTTAGGATGGATCAGATCAGGAGCTTATAGGCCCGGTTTCCAGCCATTGACTAATGGATAACGGCGTTCACGGCTAAAAGAACGTGATGTAATGCGTGGACCAATTGCGCCCTGACGGCGTTTGTATTCATTGCGGTCAACCAGACGCACCACTTTTTCAACCACAGCCTGATCAAAGCCTTTGGCAATAATATCGTCCTGGCTCAGGTCTTCTTCAATATAGGCATACAGGATCGCATCTAGCACATCATACGGTGGCAAAGAGTCCTGATCTTTCTGGTCCGGGCTCAGTTCAGCTGATGGCGGACGGCTAATTACACGCTCCGGAATCACCGGCTGTTCGCTTATACTGTTCCGGTATTTGGCCAGTTCAAACACGATGGTTTTGTAGACATCTTTGAGAACTGCATAACCACCAACCATATCGCCATACAGGGTGCAGTAACCGACTGACAGTTCAGATTTGTTACCAGTCGACAGGACCAGGTTGCCAAATTTATTGGATAAGCCCATTAGCAACGTACCGCGGGCACGGGCCTGCAGGTTTTCTTCGGTGGTATCAACCGGGCTATTGCCAAAGAATGGATACAGGGTTTGCATAAAGCTGTTCACAATCGAGTGAATTTCGGCAATGCCAAAGGTCACACCCATGGTTTTGGCTTGCTGTGCAGCATCTTCTACACTAATTTGCGCGGTATAGGTATACGGCATCATCACCGCTTGTACTTTGTCTGCACCCAGGGCATCAACCGCAATGGCCAAGGTTAGTGCAGAGTCAATCCCGCCAGATAAACCCAGAATCACGCCTGGGAAACCTGAACGTTGTACATAGTCACGTGTTGCCAGCACCAGACCCTGATAAATTTCAGCCATGGTGTCGAGGGCTGCCGCCTGTTCGCCCGTTTTATAGCGCTGCTGTTCGGCTTCATACTCCACCACAAACAGGCCTTCCTGATAGGTTGGCGCACGTAAAGCCAGTTCACCGTCTTTGCTGATCAGGAAGCTGGTGCCATCAAAGATCAGATCATCCTGACCACCAACCTGATTGACATAGGCCAGGTTCAGATTCAGCTGTTTGGCCAGCGCAGTCATGGTATCAATACGGTGCTGTGGTTTACCAACTTCGTATGGCGATGAATTCAGCACCAGCACGGTTTCTACATTCAGCTGGGCCAGTTGCTGTACAGTGGCTAAAGACCAGACATCTTCACAAATCAGTACGCCAAATTTATGCCCCAAGTATTCAAAGACCAGATGTTGATGACCTTCGTTAAAATAACGTTTTTCATCAAACACGCCGTAATTCGGTAAATTCTGCTTGTTATAAATACCCAGAATCTGGCCATCTTTCATTACCGCAGCCGAGTTATAACGCTGGCCATCTTCAGTTTCATTGACAAAACCAAATACCACAACGATGTCTTTAATCTGGCTGAGCTGTTCAAACGCTTTTTGCGTGCGTTTTTTGAGGCTTGGGCGTAACAGCAAATCTTCTGCTGGATAACCAATCAGAGAAAGCTCTGGGAAAATGATCAGGTCAGCCTGTTGTTTTTTCGCTTCATTTGCTTGTTCAAGCATTTTTTGCGCATTTGCTTCGAGATTGCCAATGTATGGAGAGAACTGTGCAAGGGCAATTTTAAAAGATTTCATTAATTTACGTCCTATTCCTATAGGGTTTTGAATACACGGGCTGCCGCTTGTAATTATGGTGATCGGGCAGCGGTGCATTCTGATACTAAAAAGTACTGCCGACTGGCTCAAGTATAAAAAGTAATACGCATACGACTTGATAAAATCTTATTTTGCAATGCAAAAAATCAGACGGGTTTATTTTATCTTAAATTAATTCAGATGCTATAGCATATTCAGGATAATTGCATAGTAGCGGCAATTCGCGCCGTGAGAGAAGGCGCATAATGCTTTATTTAGTAAGCTTGAGTAACAAAAGCATGGGTTCGGTGAATCGGGCCTGATGGCACAAAAAACCGGCAGCTTGCAACATGAAAGCGCTATTGCAGCGCAGTTTAGGCCGGTGGATGCAGAATAATATTGTCAATCTTGTTTAAAAAAATATCGCGGGCAATATCGCCTTGCTGTTCAATGTTGTAGGCAAAAAACGGCTTACCGGGAATTAGCTGGTAACGGTAGGGATTATACCGCCCGGCAGACAGATAAAAAGCGGTTTGCAGCAGCGCACCTTTCAGCAGCACATTAATCTGCTGCTGATGCTGGTAAATATGTGTCATTTCATGAATCAGCACCGCCTGAAAGGCAAGCGGTGCCTGGCTATAATCTTCCCGGTACAATGGATCACGCACATGAATATAACCTTGCGGCGCCATCAGAATATGCGCCGGTTGCCAGGGCAAATAAGGATGATTCATGATGCTGACCCGGCTGTAATCAATCAGCTGCCCGAATACGCGCTGGCACAACGCAATTTCGCCCGGGGTTAAAGCCCGGCAGCGAAACTGCTCCAGTTTAAGCAGGCGCAGTAGCAGCGGTAACAGTTTCAATAACAGCATGGTGAAAGATCAGGTCGGGCCATTCAATTTTCCCAGTTATAACAAAACTGGCAGGCAGATATGTAGCAAAAATTTCATCTGCGGTGGCTTGCCGGTTTTTCTTCATTTCCGCAAACCGTTACAATGCAGTTTTTCGCGCAGGTTCAGGTATTCGATGAAAGCACGTATTCATACACTTATTTCGCAAATGTCCCAGCAGATGTATGAACGTGAACAGGTGATCGCACAAACCTTGCTGGCTGCTGTGGCTGGCAGTCATACCTTTTTATACGGCTTGCCGGGCACGGCCAAAAGCCTGATTTCCAGACGGGTTGCAGCCGCTTTTGAGGTCGATGCCTATTTTGAATATTTGATGAACCGTTTTAGTACACCCGAAGAAATTTTTGGCCCGGTGTCAATTAAAGCCCTAAAAGAAGATCACTATATCCGTAAAACCGAGCATTATTTGCCCTGTGCCGATTTTGCTTTTCTGGATGAAATCTGGAAGGCCAGCCCGGCCATTTTAAATACCTTGCTGACTTTGGTGAATGAAAAAGTCTTTAAAAATGGCGAGCAGCTGCAGCAGGTGCCCTTAAGTGTGCTGATTGGTGCATCCAATGAAATTCCTGAACCGAATCAGGGACTGGATGCGCTGTATGACCGTTTTATTTTGCGTCTGGTGGTCGAACCCATTCAGCAGGCCGGCAATTTTCATCAGCTGCTACAAGCCAAACCGGGCAGTGCTCATTTACAGCTTGATGAATCACTTAAAATTACCCAGGCCGAGCTGGCCGAATGGCGCGAACAGATTCATGAAATTGAGCTGCCGGCTTTGGTATTACAGGTGATTGATCTGATTCGCCAGTATTTACAGCAGCATGTCGATGGCTTGTCGGTCTATATTTCGGACCGGCGCTGGCAACGTGTAGCCTATCTGCTCAAAGCTGCGGCATTTTTAAATGGCCGGCCGCAGGTCTTGGTCAGTGATCTGTATCTTCTGAAATCCTGCCTGTGGAATCAGCTGGAAGATATTCGGGAGATGCACAAGCTGATTGATCAGGCCATTCTGGAGATTGGCTTGCATGCCGATTTGCAATTGGAGTCACTAATTCAGCACAAAGACGAGCTGGAACAGCAGATGCTGAACGTCTTTTACTATACCGATGATGTCTATGAAAGCTATCTGATTCAGGACAAGGAATACTTAAGAGCAGTGACTCACCTGGATCATCATTATCAGGATAAAGTGCTGTATCTGTTATTAAATAAAATGGACAGCAAACAGGATTTCTTTGCTGTGGATGCTTCCGGTGAGGAAATTCGCGGCATCGTGTGTAACTTTAATGGCGGCCGGGTCTGTACCTTAAAAGGCGGCTATTATGGGCTGGAAGAAGTGGTCACACCGTATATTAAATACCCGAAAGGCAGCGCACGCCGTGTCATTGATGAAAAGTTGGTGCAGCAGTTGCGGGGAGAGCTTGCCCAGCTACAAAATGCACTGAGCGAAGATTTAGCCCTGTTACAGCAGCGTTTTGATGCCCAGTCAGCACATTTTGCTTCAGTCTTTGTTGCCGCCGCCGATAGTGCCCAGTTACAACAGCATGTGCAGCAGCAGTTACAGCGCTATCAGCTGCAACTGCAAGACTGCGCGCGGCTGGAACAGCTATGTCAAGGCTAGACCTGCAGCAGCATCAGCGTCAGCATACAGCGTTAGAGCAGTTGACCGGACAGCTGTATCAGGAACTAGCCGACTCCTCCTTAAAACACTGGCTGGATGATCAGAAAGTCAGTCAGCATCTGGATGATAAAGTCCGGGCCTGGGCCTATCAGGCCAAATCCAGTCTCGATCGGCAGCATCCTTATAGGGAAGTGCAGCAGCAACTGGAACACTGGCTGGCGCAGCCCTCCATCAATAGCGCCGAGTTTCAGCAGATGCAGGTGCAATATCAGGATTTTCAGGCTCAGCTGGGGCTGCCTGATTTAAGCCCGTTTTGGACTCAAAGCGCTACTTTCTCTGCCGGACAGCGCGAGCTACAGGCACAGTTATTAACAGAAAAATGGCAACGTAAACTGACCGAAGCCATTGCTCATTGGGAATTTGAGCAGCTGGCCTTGCAGCGGGATGCTTTTCTGGATGAGATTCGCGATTTTCTCAGCCAGATGCAGCGACTGGCCAAATACAAAGATGCCACCGGCATCGAAACCGGTATTTTTATTGACTATTCCAGAGGCCAGTTACAACCACAGGATATCCAGCAGTTTGAGCAATGGGCCAGCTATTTGCAGGAGGATCGTGAGCTGCAAGCCTTGTGCCAGAAAATCGGTTCTGTCCAGCCTGCACATTATCCGCGCCAGGCCGTGCAGCAGCATCGGCCAGAGCAGGAGCTGGAATTGCTGGAGCAGCACTGGCATGAAGAAATTACCGGTATTCAGCTGGCGCAGGATTTGAATCTGGCGCTGCCGAGCGAGCTGGCCTTACTGGCCGATCCCGATCTGGCGCTTTTATTTGACCTGAAATATCTGGAATCCAACCTGATGAGCTTTAACCTGCAAGGTCAGCACAGCAGTCGGGTAATTCAGGATCAAACAGCACGGCATAAGCGTCTGGGGCAAAAAGGCCCGATGATTTTGTGTCTGGACACCAGCGGTTCCATGCACGGCCAGCCGGAGCTGATTGCCAAAGCCATGAGTTTGTATCTGGCGATTCAGGCCATGAAAGCCAAACGTCCGATGTATCTGATTAACTTCTCGACCCAGCTGACCAGCCTGAATTTACTCGAAGGCTATTCGCTGGATGATCTGATTCACTTTCTTAGCCAGTCTTTTCATGGCGGCACCGATGTTATTCCCGCCATCGAACATGCCCTGTCGATGCTGGCCCAGCCAAATTTTCACAATGCCGATGTGCTGGTGGTGTCCGATTTCATCATGGGGCAGTTACCGACAGAACTGATGGCCCAAGTCGAGCAGCAGAAACAGCAGGGCACCGGTTTTTATGCGGTAGCGATTGGTAACTTCCGTTTTGAACATCTGAATCAGGGCCTGTTCGATCATCAGTGGATTTATCAGTCCAAAGAACGCAAAGTGCGTTATCTGCCCAGTAACCGCAGTGACAGAGTGTCCAAATAGGCGCTGACCCCAATTGACAAGGAAATGAGCTCTGCGGAAAAAAGTGTGAGCAAATTGTCAGACAATATTTTTTAAAGTCACGATTTGCCAATTTTATGACGATTTTGGCAACTGGTTTCAATGCAGGGCTGGCTTAGTTTTGGTCTCATTCAGGTCGATGACCACGGTGTCTTGACCTGGCTCAAATGGACAAAACAAAGAGAATAGCCATGCAGATTGCTCAGTTTTTACCTCAGCCTGTTCGCCATTTTTTCAGCGCGACACCTTTTGATGCCGAGAAACAGTCGGCTGCCCTCCCAATCCGGCATATGAAATTCGACTTTAAGGCCGAAGAAATAGATCCCAAATTTTACTTGAATGCCGAACTGGCCAGTGCCTATTTTGCCTCGCTGTCGATTTTCCTGACCTATGGCGAAGATCTGGTGATTGACACCGCGCGTTATCATCGTGAGCTGTTAAATGATCCCGTGCTAAAACAGCGGGTCACCTCCCTAATTGGCCAGGAGGCGCTACATTCCAGATTGCATGAAGAGCTGAATGATGCCTTTCGGGATGCCGATCTGCCGGTTGAGCTGTTCCGTTCCTGGGCCAGATTTGTCTTTGATCACGGCTTTAACCGTTTGCCACAGCCGATGAAACTGTCGCTGATGGCTGGCATTGAACATTTCACCGCGGTGCTGGCCGAGTACATGATGAATCATGAGGAAATTTTCTTCCAGTCGCATGATGAAAAGCAGCGTGCCATCTGGATGTGGCACATGCTGGAAGAATCGGAACACAAAGACATTGCCTATGATGTGTTCCAGTCTTTATCCAACAGTTATGGCTTGCGCATTGCCGGTTTCTTCCCGGCGCTCATCACCATCCTGGTGCTGATTTCCATTGCCTCGCTGCTGGTGCCGTTTTATCGCAAACCGTCTAATTTGTTTAGCCTGAGTTACTGGAAAGACCTGCCGCGTAGCATCAAGCTGATTTTTGGTCTGCAAGATGGCGTGTATGGCAGTAGCTGGGCGCATATTCTGGATTATCTGCGTCCCGGTTTTCATCCGAATGACCATGATACTTCGGCCTTTTTAGCCTATTACAAGGAACGTTTGCTGCATCCGGAAAGCGGGGTGTTAACGCCGTATTTCGTCAAGGAATTTACCCCGGCGCTCAAAGTGTAAGGATGAAGAAGGATGATGGGATTATTTGCAAAAAAAGTGCGACTGAGCCAGCAGGCCTATGCGGTGGTGACCGGTGCAGGCAGTGGGATTGGACGCAGTTTTGCGCTGGAACTGGCCAGGCGTGGTGGCAGCGTGATCTGTGCCGATATCAATCTGGCGGCGGCTCAAGCAACCGCCAAGCAGATTGAACACCAGTTTGCGACTGCGGCCTTTGCGTTGCAATGTGATGTGGGTGTGGCCGAGCAGGTGCAGCAACTGGCTGAACAGTCTGAACAGCTGTTGGGCCATCCGGTGACTTTGCTGATCAATAATGCCGGTGTGGGGCTGGGTGGCAAGTTTGATGAAGTCAGCCTGGCCGACTGGCAATGGTGTATGCAGGTCAACTTATGGGGCGTGATCCACGGTTGTCATTATTTCGTACCGAAACTGAAACAGCAGGGTGGTGGTGCGATTATTAATGTCGCTTCGGCTGCTGGTTATACCGCAGCGCCGGAAATGACCGCCTATAACGTCAGCAAGTCCAGCGTACTGGCCTTGTCTGAAACCCTGTCTGCCGAGTTACGTGGCGCCAATATTCGCATCAATGTGTTATGCCCAACGCTGGTGCCGACCAATATCATGAAAAATAGCCGTTTGCCTGCGCATTATTCGGGACTGGCAGATCATTTGCTGACCCATCATGCCTTTGTCAGCTGTGAGCAGGTGGTAGCGCAGACCTTAAACAATTTAGACCGGGGCGAGCTGTATACCATTCCACAGCCAGACGCCAAACTGTTCTGGTGGTTCAAGCGTGCCGCGCCGCGTTTATATACCAAGCTGCTGGGTGTGGGTTATCCACTGTTCAATAAATATGTACAAAAATCCTGAGTAGAAAAAATGAAACAAGATGATCAAGTCACGTTGCAAACGGTCGCTGAGCCGGCCGATCTTGTGCTCAAAAAGCCTAGTCGAAAAGCCAAAAGTGCCAGTGCAGCATCAGCAAGGGCAGGGGCCAATCAGCCAAATTCTCAAACAACTGAGCAGCGCGGTAGATCAACTACTATGCCAAGCCGGATCTATGACACCATTATTATTGGGGCGGGTATTTCCGGTCTGGCAGCGGCCTATAAACTGAATCAGGCTGGCTATCAGGATTATCTGGTGCTGGAAAAAGCCGGCCGGGTAGGAGGCACCTGGCGGGACAATACCTATCCGGGTTGTGGTTGTGATGTGCCCTCGGCCTTATATTCTTTTTCCTTTGCGCCAAGTCATGGCTGGAGTCATTTATTTGCCAAGCAGCCGGAAATCCTGCGTTATCTGGAAGATGTGGCGACCCGTTTTCAGCTATATGCCAAGATTGAATTTCATAATGAACTGCAAGATGCACGCTGGAATGAGACTGAACAGATGTGGGAGCTCAACACCAGCAAAGGGCGATATCGGGCCAGAACCGTGATTTTCTCTACCGGCCCGATTACCGAGCCGCAACTGCCGAAAATTAAAGGCATCGACAGTTTTAAGGGCGAAATGTTCCATTCGGCACGCTGGAACCATGCCTATGACCTGCGTGGTAAACGCATTGCGGTCATTGGCACCGGCGCCTCGGCCATTCAGTTTATTCCGAAAATTCAGCCTCTGGCCAAAGAGTTATATATTTTCCAGCGTACAGCGCCGTGGGTCCTGCCAAAGCCTGATCTGCCCCTGAATCAGGTGATGAAAAGTACACTGGCCAAGTTTCCGGTCATCCAGCAGCGTTGGCGCGGTGCGGTATCGCAATCTTTGAATCTGATTAATTTTGGCCTGCGTCATCCACCTTTGTTGGAGCTCGTGAATGTACTCAGCCGGCAGCTGTTAAAATTACAGGTCAAAGATCCGGCTTTACGTCAGGCGGTTACCCCCAATTTTTCGGTCGGCTGTAAGCGTTTACTGTTTGCCAATGATTATTATCCGGCCTTGCAGGCCCCGAATAGCACTTTAATTCCGCATGGCTTGGTGGAAATTGAAGGCAATACGGTGATTTCCGCCAATGGTGACCGGCATGAGGTCGATGTGATTATCTGGGGAACGGGCTTTGAGGTGTCACATCCACCGATTGGTCGCCGTGTGCAGAATGCCCAAGGCCAACGACTTTCTGAGCTGTGGCAGAGCAGTTCACCCGAAGCCTTTTTGGGCACCAGTATCCAGCATTTACCCAATGCCTTTTTGGTGCTCGGGCCGAATATTCTGGTCTATGATTCCTTTATTGGCATTGCCGAAGCGCAACTGGACTATATTGTCAGTGGTTTATTGCAAATGAAAGCCAAGGGCTTAAAGCGCATTGAAATCAAGCCGGATGTGCTGAAATACCACAATGCCAAAGTACAGACTCATGTGCAGAAAACTGTGTTTAACCGTGGCGGCTGTCAAAGTTATTATCTGGACCAGAATGGTCGCAACTTTGCCGCCTGGCCGTGGTCACTGGCCGAGTTAAAGCGACGTTTACAGCGCCTAGATCTGGAGCATTATCAGGTAGCTTAACGTACTTTTGCGCTAAATATTGGCGTTGCCTCGGTCTGGTCGAAACGCGCATTTAGTTTGAATGTCCATAAAAAAACCACCCAAACGGGTGGTTTTTTCGTCGTTGAACGCGAACCGGATTAACGGTTGATGTCGCGTTGAACTTCGCCAGTGTAAAGCTGACGAGGACGACCGATCTTGTAAGGACCGCTGTGCATTTCTAACCAGTGGCTGATCCAACCAACTGTACGTGCAAGCGCGAAGATCACAGTAAACATTTCTGTCGGAATACCAATCGCTTTCAGGATGATACCAGAGTAGAAGTCTACGTTTGGATACAGGTTACGCTTGATGAAGTATTCGTCAGAAAGCGCGATACGCTCAAGTTCCATTGCTAACGCTAATTGTGGATCGTTGATACCTAATGCACCAAGAACTTCGTCGCAAGTCTCTTTCATTACTTTCGCGCGTGGGTCGAAGTTTTTGTAAACACGGTGACCGAAGCCCATCAGTTTAACTTCTTTAGTCTTCACTTTTTCCATGAAGCCAGCAACGTTTTCTACAGTGCCGATTTCATCCAGCATCTTAAGAACTGCTTCGTTCGCACCACCGTGCGCAGGACCCCAAAGTGCAGAGATACCCGCAGCGATACAAGCATAAGGGTTAGCACCGGTAGAACCCGCTAAACGTACTGTAGACGTAGACGCGTTTTGCTCGTGGTCAGCGTGAAGAGTGAAGATACGGTCCATTGCTTTGGCAAGAATCGGGTTCACTTTGTAGTCACGGTCTGCAGGCGTAGCAAACATCATGTACAGGAAGTTTTCAGCGTAGCTTAAGTCGTTACGTGGGTAAACGAATGGTTGACCCACAGTGTACTTGTAGCTCCAAGCCGCTAAAGTAGGAATCTTCGCGATTAAACGGATCGCAGTGATTTCACGGTGGTTAACATCTTCGATGTCCAGGTTGTTGTGATAGAACGCAGATAATGCACCCACAACACCAACCATGATCGCCATAGGATGCGCATCACGACGGAAACCGTTATAGAAGCGGCTAACTTGGTCGTGAACCATGGTGTGGTTACGAACTTTCGCGTCAAACTCTTCTTTTTGCTCAGCTGTTGGAAGCTCGCCGTTTAATAACAGGTAGCAAGTTTCCAGGTAATCAGCTTTAGTCGCCAATTGATCAATCGGGTAACCGCGGTGTAACAGAACACCTTTGTTACCGTCAATGAATGTGATCTTAGATTCACAAGAAGCTGTCGCCATAAAACCAGGATCAAAAGTAAAGTGACCTGCAGCCAACACATCCTTAACGTCAATTACATCTGGGCCCAATGTGCCGCTGTAAATTGGTAATTCAATTTCTTTGCCATCAAGCTGTAAAACGGCTTTCTTGCCAGTTGCTTCAGACATTCAATAGATCTCCTGTCCTGGTGAATGTTGATCTGACTCGTAGTATCAATCTTTTAATGCGCGAATCAGACGGATCGAAAATTTGCTATAAGATTAGTGTGTACTGAAATTTTGTCAATTATACTTATGGATAAAAAGTGACGCTGACACAGCAGCTTAGTCAAAAAATATTCGTATGAAAAACTGAGTAAAATCACAGCACCGACGCGCTATAATAAGTCAAATTCCCGGACAGGTGCAGAAAAAAATAATAGGAATGCTTTAATTGTAAGCAATTTTTTAGCGTTAAAAGCTCTTGAAAAGCCAGGATGCTGGAATTTTAAGCTTTCCGAAATGTATCTGTTTTTCATAACTTAGCTGGGCTTTGCCGGTTCTGCTGCTGCTTTGTTATTCATAAATAAAAGCGCTAAGTCTGTCATTTTTTTAGGTTTAACTGGTTAAAAAATAGCTGATTAAATCAGCCATTCAGCCAGTTAACTTGTTCTGATGCGCTGAAATTGCAAGTAAAGTCAGAGCAATCTGTCAGCTTTTGCAAGACTCAAAATCCAAATGCCGGCCTGAAGCGGGAAGCACGGGCAGGGCGCTGAAAATATTTCATGTTGTTTGCCTGATAGCAAATATTCAAGGAAAAAATATTCAGGCACCCAAAGATAAAGTGAAAAGATTCAATAATATAGTGTCTAGACATTTACTGTGCTGCTTTAGTCTAAATATTTCAGTCCGGTGAAAATTGCAATTATAGCTAAAACCAATAGTAGAAATATAAAATAAATTAATAAAAAACAGTGAGATGATGCCTTAAAGATGTATCCGGGTGATGTGTTTCATTAATTACCTATTTGTTAATGATTCTTATTTAAGGATTTTTTGTTCAAAAAGCCCAGTGCGGTTGTTTGTATTTTAATAGTTGACGTTTTATAATTCAGTGTCGTTTTGAATATAGGCATTCGAATGCCTAGCAATGCCAGCTTTCCTTCGAATTAATTCCAACAAACTCCGGATGGAGTTTTTACTTACAGGATGCCCGCTGTGAAAAGCAACAGACCTGTCAATTTGTCCATGGGTCAAGTTTTATCAGTAAACTTAAAATCACCTGTGGCTATTGCATCAATTTTACACCGTCTTTCAGGTGTCATCGTATTTTTACTCGTACCGGTACTTCTTTGGTTATTAGACAAGTCTTTGTCTTCGCCAGAAGGTTTTGCAGAAGTACAGGAAATCTTTAACGGTTTCTTTGTCCGCTTTATCGTATGGGTATTTGTAGCCGGATTAATCTATCACTTCATCGCTGGTGTCAAGCATTTACTTGCTGACCTTGGTGTTGCAGAGGAACTGCAAAGTGGTCGTGTTGCAGCTACTATCGCATTAGTCTTGTCTGCGATTGGTATTCTCGCAGCCTTTGTATGGATTGTTCTCTAATGAAAAGTGCTACAGGTTTAACGGGTTCAGGTTCTCGCGACTGGTTTATCCAACGCGTAAGTGCTGTTGTTCTTGCTGTTTATACCGTTGTGGTATTTGGTTGGATTCTGCTGAATGGCGGATTTAACTTTGAACAGTGGTACGGCTTTATGATGACATTACCAATGAAGATTTTATCTTTATTGGCAGTCTTATCTCTTGTTGCACACGCATGGATTGGTATGTGGCAGGTATTCACAGATTACGTGACTACTCGTCAGATGGGTCCTTCAGCTTCAGGTTTACGCCTAGTGCTGACTTCAGCAGTGATTATTGCTGTTTTTGCATATGCAATCTGGGCAATCCAGATTTTCTGGGCGAATTGATAGGAAGATATCATGGGCGCGATTAACCCTAAAGAAGATTATTCAAACATTCCACACCAATTTTTTGACGCAGTCATCGTTGGTGGTGGTGGTTCAGGTATGCGTGCATCTTACCAACTTGCTCAAGCGGGTTTGAAAGTTGCAGTACTGACCAAAGTATTCCCAACACGTTCGCACACGGTTGCGGCGCAAGGTGGTATTGGTGCATCTCTTGGTAACATGCAAGAAGATAACTGGCACTACCACTTCTATGACACGGTTAAAGGTTCTGACTGGTTAGGCGACCAAGACGCGATCGAATTCATGACGCGTGAAGCGCCACAAGTGGTTTATGAATTAGAACACTTGGGTATGCCATTTGACCGTAACGCAGACGGTACAATTTACCAGCGTCCATTCGGTGGTCACTCTGCAAACTACGGTGAAAAAGCTGTGCCACGTGCATGTGCTGCTGCTGACCGTACAGGCCACGCGCTGCTTCACACGCTTTATCAAAGCAACGTGAAAATGGGGACTCAATTTTTCGTTGAATGGATTGCACTTGACTTAATCCGTAACGAAGCAGGCGACGTACTGGGTGTAACTGCAATTGACCAGGAAACAGGTAAAATTGCGGTATTCCAAGCTAAAGCGACGCTATTCGCTACTGGTGGTGCAGGTCGTGTTTACCGTGCCTCTACTAACGCGTATATCAACACGGGTGACGGTCTTGGTATGGCTGCTCGTGCAGGTATTCCATTACAGGATATGGAATTCTGGCAATTCCACCCAACAGGTGTTGCGGGCGCAGGCGTATTGTTAACGGAAGGCTGTCGTGGTGAGGGTGGTATCCTTCGTAACGATTCTGGCGAACCGTTCATGGAACGTTATGCTCCAACTTTAAAAGACTTGGCGCCACGTGACTTCGTATCACGTTCTATGGACCAGGAAATTAAAGAAGGCCGTGGTTGTGGTCCGAACAAAGACTACATCTTGCTGGATATGACGCACCTGGGTGCTGACACGATCATGAAACGTCTGCCATCTGTATTCGAGATTGGCAAGAAATTCGCGAACGTTGACTGTACTAAAGAGCCAATTCCGGTTGTACCAACAATCCATTACCAAATGGGTGGTATTCCGACCAACATTCATGGTCAGGTTGTTGTTCCAGAATCTCGTGAAACGACTCCACTGGTTGCCAACTACGACAAAGACACTGACACATATTCTACAAATGCAGAAGGCCGTGACTTTGCGAAACCTGTAAAAGGTTTCTATGCAATTGGTGAATGTTCATGTGTATCTGTACACGGTGCAAACCGTTTAGGTACTAACTCACTGCTTGACCTGGTGGTATTTGGTAAAGCGGCTGGTCAACATATCATTGAGTATGTAACTAAACAGCACGATGGCGAGTACGAACCACTACCTACAACTGTACTTGAAAACACGCTGAACCGTATTCGTAAACTTGACGAATCAACTTCAGGTGAAAACGCTCAAGAAGTTGCGGATGCAATTCGTAACATCGTTCAGGATCACGCAGGTGTATTCCGTACTTCAGCATTGCTTGAAGAAGGTGTGAAACAGATTCTTGCGCTTGAACCACGTGTTCGCAATATCCACCTGAAAGACAAATCTAAAGTCTTTAACACTGCACGTGTAGAAGCATTAGAAGTTGAAAACCTATACGAAGTCGCAAAAGCAACCTTGATTTCTGCTGCTGCGCGTAAAGAGTGTCGTGGTGCGCACACTGTTGTAGACTTTGAATTACCACCAGATCACCCGACTTATTCTTATGGTCGTCGTGATGATGAGTGGATGAAGCACACTCTGTGGTTCTCTGCAGACAACCGTCTTGAGTACAAACCAGTACGTTACAAGCCGCTTTCTGTTGCAGCTATTCCACCTAAACCACGTACATTCTAATCAGGAGAAACAAGATGAGTAGAGGTACTCGTACATTTCATATCTACCGCTATGATCCTGATAAGGATAAAGCACCGTACATGCAAACATTCAAGCTGGAATTGACTGATAAGCATCGTATGTTGCTTGACGCACTTTTGGCGTTGAAAGTACAAGACGAAACTTTAACGTTCCGTCGTTCTTGCCGCGAAGGTATTTGTGGTTCTGATGGTGTAAACATCAATGGTAAAAACGGTTTGGCGTGTCTTTGGAACCTGAACGATTTACCAAATGAAATCACCATTCGTCCATTACCAGGTCTGCCAGTGATCAAAGACCTGGTTGTTGATATGAATCAGTTCTACGACCAGTACAACAAGATTCAGCCATTCTTGATCAACAACCAGCCTGCGCCACCAAAAGAGCGTTTACAGTCTCAGGAAGACCGTGAGCACCTGGATGGCCTGTATGAATGTATTTTATGTGCATGCTGTTCAACTTCATGCCCATCATTCTGGTGGAACCCGGACAAATTCCTGGGTCCTTCAGCGCTGTTGAATGCTTACCGCTTCATCATCGATTCACGTGATACTGCAACTCAAGAGCGTCTGGCGCGTCTTGACGACCCGTTCTCGCTGTTCCGTTGTAAAGGCATCATGAACTGTGTGTCAGTTTGTCCGAAAGGTCTGAACCCAACCAAAGCAATCGGTCACATCCGTAACATGCTTCTGGATACTGCAGGTTAATCTGAACGCCAGTTTGGTGAACTCAAAAAAGCACATCTCCGGATGTGCTTTTTTTTATGCTGCTTTATTGAACACTTGAGTGGGGTTGGTCTGATGAGATGCATTGCTGCATACAAACTGGGTATGAAAAGTGCAGGTGAATAGTTTTAAATCAATCCTCTACAAAAGTGTAATAGAGTGATGGTATTTTGTTTTAATACGCCCAGAAATGGGGCATGAGACTGCAAAAAGTGGTGCAAGATGTTATTATATAACGCAAGTTGAAGAGGGCAGATTGAAAGATGTGCTCTCTTTTGTTTTATGGAATAAAGAAGCCGTTGGACTTTGGTCTTAATTGCTTCTAATTATTAAATAAAGCACCATATGTTAGAGCAAAATATGTTTCTTGTATTTCGCCAATTTATAGGAGGTATACGTCAAAAAAATCAATTGAGAGTTGGAGATCATGTTACGATTAATAAACTTCTATATTTAAAAATTGAGGTTGAATTTATGTACATTTTTTCAACATTTAAAGAGATGTAGAAAGCCAGAAATTAGAGTAAACCTATTTAGAAAAGCTAATTTGCCGAATTAATTTTTCTAAGTCGATTTGCAAAAAAATTGCTCGGTTTTGGCCGAGTATAAAATGAGTGATGATGCCAATCAGGGCGTTATGATTCATTATTCACATTGGGTAGTCCTAATGTAGTGATAACGCCTCATGACAGTTGTCGAATGGGGACGAATGTCATGTTACCAATTTGACATTATCAATCATGGGTTTTGCTTAAAAAGCATCCTGAAAAATGTTTTTGCAATAGGAAATGGGTCCACAAATGCAAGAAGTTGCTGACGCTCTGCGTCTTGACACTGAACTTTCCGCTGATAGTGCAGCGTATATTGAAGAACTTTATGAGCAGTATTTAACGTCTCCAGAGTCAGTTGGTGAAGACTGGAGAGTGTACTTCGATAAATTCCCAAAAGGTGATCAACCTCATAGCAATGTACGTGAGCAATTCCTTTTATTGGGTCGCAACTCAAATCGTATTCAGTCTGTGGCTCAAAGCGCGGTAAGCTCTGAGCATGAACGTCGTCAAATAGGCGTCCTGCAACTGATCGCAGCGTATCGTAATCGTGGTCACCAAAAAGCAAAATTAGATCCGCTAGGTTTGGCAAAACGCGAAGAAGTGCCAGATCTTGATCTTGCTGCGCACGGTTTAACCAAATCTGATTTAGATACCGTATTCAACACAGGCAACCTGGCGATTGGTAAAACAGATACCACGCTGGGCGAAATGGTTGAAGCGATGGAAGCAACTTACTGCGGTTCAATTGGTGCAGAGTACATGCACATTGTTGACACCAAAGAGAAACGCTGGATTCAACAGCGCCTTGAAAGTGCTCGTGGTCAGTATGGCTTCAATGCAGAACAGAAAAAACACTTCCTTGAGCGTTTAACTGCCGCTGAAGGTCTGGAAAAATATTTAGGTAATAAATACGTTGGTGCAAAACGCTTTGGTGTGGAAGGTGGTGAATCTTTCATTCCAATGGTTAACGAACTAATTCAACGGGCCGGTGCGGTTGGTTGTAAAGAAGTCGTGATTGGTATGCCACACCGTGGCCGTCTGAACTTGCTGGTTAACATCATGGGTAAAAACCCGGCTGACCTGTTTGGCGAGTTCGAAGGTAAATCTTTACACAAGAAAGGTTCGGGTGACGTTAAGTACCACCAAGGTTTCTCATCTAACGTAATGACCCCAGGTGGCGAAGTTCACTTGGCATTGGCGTTTAACCCGTCGCACCTTGAAATTGTTGGACCTGTGGTTGAAGGTTCGGTACGTGCCCGTCAAGTACGTCGTAAAGACATTGGTGGCGATGACGTATTGCCATTAATCGTACACGGTGATGCTGCATTTGCAGGTCAGGGCGTGAACCAGGAAACTTTCCAGATGTCACAAACACGCGGTTATACCGTGGGTGGTACTGTGCACATCGTAATTAACAACCAGGTTGGTTTCACTACCTCTGATCCACGTGATGCGCGTTCTACAGAATACTGTACCGACATCGCGAAAATGGTTCAGGCGCCAGTATTCCACGTGAATGGTGATGATCCTGAAGCGGTAATCTTCGTAACGCAATTGGCACACGACTTCCGTCATACTTTCCGTAAAGACGTAGTGATTGACCTGTTCTGTTACCGTCGTCGTGGTCACAACGAAGCGGATGAGCCATCTGCAACCCAGCCACTAATGTATCAGGTGATCAACAAGAAAGCCACTACACGTACTTTGTATGCAGACCAACTGGTACAACAGGGCGTATTAGATCGCGCTGCTGCAGACCAAATGGTTGAAGACTACCGTGCCGATCTTGAAGCAGGTAATCACGTTGCCAATGCGCTGGTTCTTGAACCGAATAAGAAAATGTTTGTGGACTGGACGCCGTACCTGGGCCATGAATACACTGACGAATGGGATACCACTTTCCCGGCTGAGCGCTTAAAAGAGCTTGGTGAAGGCATGCGTAAACTTCCAGAAGGTTTCGTGATGCAGCGTCAGGTGTCTAAAGTGATTGACGAACGTCTGAAAATGCAGACCGGCGAAATGCCGCTGAACTGGGGTGCTGCTGAAACTCTAGCCTATGCAACACTGCTAGATCAGGGTTACCTGGTACGTATTACTGGTGAAGACGTAGGTCGTGGTACCTTCTCGCACCGTCATGCCAAACTGCATAACCAGGTTGATGGCGAAACTTATATTCCATTGTGCCATGTGAAAGAAAACCAGCCGCGTTTTGCTTTATATGACTCGCTATTGTCTGAAATGGCGGTACTGGCATTTGAATATGGTTATGCGACCACGATTCCACACGGTCTGATCATTTGGGAAGCACAATTTGGTGACTTCGCTAACTGTGCGCAAGTGGTGATTGACCAGTTCATCGCCTCAGGTGAAACCAAGTGGGAACGTGTATGTGGTTTAACCATGTTGCTGCCACACGGCTTTGAAGGTCAGGGTCCGGAACACTCATCTGCACGTTTAGAACGTTTCTTACAGCTGTGTGCTGAAGATAACATGCAAGTGATTACTCCGACTACACCAGCACAGATTTTCCACGCTTTACGTCGTCAGGCAATTCGTCCAATCCGTAAGCCAATGATTGTGATGTCACCGAAATCATTGCTGCGTCACAAACTGGCAACTTCATCTCTTGATGAGCTGGCAACTGGTACTTTCCAGACTGTGATTGACGAAATCGACAGCAACATCAACAAGGCCGACGTGACCCGTCTGGTACTTTGTGGTGGTAAAGTGTATTACGACCTGCTTGAAAAACGTCGTGAAAAAGAATTGAACAACACGGCAATTGTTCGTATTGAACAGTTGTATCCATACCCAGAACAACGCATTGCGGAAATTCTTGAAGCTTATCCAAACGTGAAAGAACTGGTTTGGACTCAGGAAGAACCGAAGAACCAAGGTGCTTGGTTGTTCATCGCGCCGCGTCTATATGATGACGTGATGAAAGCTGGTAAACAGGTTCGTATCAGCTTTGCTGGTCGTGAGGCTTCTGCCGCTCCAGCGTGTGGTTCACCATATTTGCATGCAAAACAACAAGCTCAGCTCATCAATGACGCGCTTGCGATCGTAGCTGAATAACAGGAGATTCGAAGTAATGGCAACCGAAATTAAAGCACCGGTATTTCCAGAGTCAGTTGCAGATGGAACAATCGCGACTTGGCACAAACAACCAGGTGAAGCAGTATCACGTGATGAAGTGATCTGTGACATCGAAACTGACAAAGTTGTTCTGGAAGTTGTAGCTCCTGCAGACGGTACGATTGCTCAAATCATTAAAAATGAAGGCGATACTGTACTTTCAAATGAAGTGATTGCACAGTTTGAAGAAGGTGCTGCATCTGGCGCTGCGCAAACTCAAGCAGTTCAGTCTGAAGAGAAAGTTGAACAGGCGGCTGCGAAAACTGAAGCAGGTGCAGCACCTGTAGTTGAGCGTGCTCAACCTGTTGCGGACCAGGCACCAGCAGTGCGTAAAGCATTGACTGAAACCGGTATCAACGCTGCTGACGTACAAGGTACAGGCCGTGGCGGTCGCATCACTAAAGAAGATGTGGCCAACCACCAGGCGAAACCAGCAGCTGCGCCTTTAACTGCAGCAGTAGGCGAGCGTATCGAGAAACGTGTTCCTATGACGCGTTTACGTAAGCGTGTAGCTGAACGTTTACTTGCAGCGACTCAAGAAACTGCAATGTTGACGACGTTCAACGAAGTGAACATGAAACCAATCATGGAAATGCGTAAGCAATATAAAGACGCATTTGAAAAACGCCACGGTGCGCGTCTTGGCTTCATGTCATTCTTCGTAAAAGCTGCGACTGAAGCGCTAAAACGCTACCCAGCAGTAAATGCATCAATTGATGGCGACGATATCGTTTATCACGGTTACTATGACATCGGTGTAGCTGTATCTTCTGACCGTGGTCTGGTGGTTCCTGTATTACGTGATACAGACCGTATGAACTACGCTGAAGTTGAATCTGGCATTGGTGCTTATGCTGCGAAAGCGCGTGAAGGCAAACTTGCGATTGAAGACATGACTGGCGGTACATTCACCATTACTAACGGTGGTACTTTCGGTTCACTGCTGTCTACGCCAATTCTGAATACACCACAAACGGCTATTCTGGGTATGCACAAAATCCAGGAACGTCCTATGGCAGTCAATGGTCAGGTTGAAATCTTGCCAATGATGTATTTAGCGCTGTCTTATGACCACCGTTTAATCGATGGTAAAGAAGCGGTAGGTTTCCTTGTAACAATCAAAGAATTGTTAGAAGAGCCAGCTAAACTTATCCTTGACTTATAATTTATTAATTAAAAATCTCTCCTAACCCCTCTAAAAAAGAGGGGAAAGGTTCCCTCTTGAGCAAAAGGGGGGATTTAGAGAGATTGATTGGAGATAAAAATGTCTCAACAATTTGATTTAGTTGTTATTGGCGGTGGTCCAGGCGGTTATGAAGCAGCCATTCGTGCGGCTCAGCTTGGTTTTAAAGTGGCATGTATCGAAAAACGCATCCACAAAGGTAAACCATCTTTAGGTGGTACCTGCTTAAACGTGGGCTGTATCCCGTCTAAAGCACTGCTTGATTCTTCACACCGTTATGAAGATACCGTTCATCACCTGGCTGATCATGGTATTACGACAGGTGAAGTAAACTTTGACCTGTCTAAATTACTGGCACGTAAAGACAAGATTGTTGACCAGTTGACTGGCGGTATTGACCAGTTGCTGAAAGGCAATGGTATCGAATGGTTAAAAGGTACTGGTAAATTACTGGCGGGTAAGAAAGTTGAGTTTGTTCCTCACGAAGGTGAAACTCAGATTCTAGAACCAAAATATGTAATTCTTGCGTCTGGTTCTGTACCTGTGAACATTCCGGTTGCTCCTGTTGATCAAGACATTATTGTTGATTCTACTGGCGCGCTTGAGTTCCCTGAAGTACCGAAGCGTTTAGGTGTGATTGGTGCCGGCGTGATCGGTCTGGAGCTTGGTTCAGTATGGCGTCGTCTAGGTGCTGAAGTTGTTGTATTTGAAGCAATGGATGCATTCTTACCAATGGCTGACAAAGCTTTGGCAAAAGACTACCAAAAACTATTGACCAAGCAAGGTATGGATATCCGTATCGGTGCGAAAGTTTCAGGTACTGAAGTTAATGGTCGTGAAGTGACTGTTAAATATACCCAAGGCGGCGAAGACAAAGAACAAACTTTCGATAAATTGATCGTTTGTGTAGGTCGTCGTGCTTATGCTGAAGGTTTATTGGCAGATGACTGCGGTATCAAACTGACTGAACGTGGTCTGGTTGAAGTGAACGACTGGTGTGCGACTTCTGTTGAAGGCGTATACGCAATTGGTGACTTGGTACGCGGTCCAATGCTGGCACACAAAGCCATGGAAGAAGGCGTAATGGCAGTTGAACGTATTCACGGTCATGCTGCTCAAGTGAACTATGACACCATCATCTCTGTCATCTATACACACCCTGAAGCGGCGTGGGTAGGTTTAACAGAAGAGCAGGCCAAAGAAAAAGGTCATGAAGTGAAAACCGGTCAATTCGGTTTCGCAGTCAACGGCCGGGCTTTAGCTGCCGGTGAAGGTGCTGGTTTCGTGAAGTTCGTTGCCGATGCTAAAACAGATCGTTTACTGGGTATGCACGTGATTGGACCTGCGGCGTCTGACATTGTTCACCAAGGTATGATCGCGCTTGAATTTGTATCTTCAGTTGAAGATTTACAATTAATGACATTCGGTCACCCAACCTTCTCTGAGGTGGTGCACGAAGCGGCACTGGCCGTCGATGGACGTGCCATCCACGCGATTCAGCGTAAGCGTAAATAAATAAAAAAAGAGCGGTTTCGACCGCTCTTTTTCATTTGGTGGTTGTTTTTGTTTGAATAATCATCTAAAACTAAAACGATAAAACTGTATAAATGTTAATACTCACGACGATGGATGTTGGAGTTTTAGCGAGTCATAAAAAAACGTGAAAAGTAGTAAAAGGTAAATAAATGAATCTACATGAGTACCAAGCCAAAGCGCTATTAAAAAAATATGGTATGCCGGTGCAGGAAGGTCTGCTTGCAACCAATGCAGATGAAGCAGTACAGGCATTTGAACAGCTCGGTGGCAAATTCGCTGTCATGAAAGCCCAGGTGCATGCGGGTGGCCGTGGTAAGGCGGGTGGTGTGAAAGTGGTGAAATCGGCTGAAGAAGCGGCAGAGTATGCCAATCAGCTGATCGGTACTCGACTGGTCACTTATCAGACCGATGCCAATGGCCAGCCGGTGAACAGTATTCTGGTGGCCCAGGATGTCTATCCGGTAGAGCGCGAATTATATTTGGGTGCCGTGGTGGATCGTTCTAGCCGTCGCGTCACTTTTATGGCCTCAACCGAAGGTGGGGTCGAAATTGAAAAAGTCGCAGAAGAAACCCCAGAAAAAATTATTAAAGTCGAAGTTGATCCACTAGTCGGCTTATTGCCATTTCAGGCACGTGAAGTTGCGTTTGCCCTGAACTTAAAAGATGGACAAATCAACCAGTTTGTTAAAATCATGACTGCGGCGTATCAGGCCTTTATTGAAAATGATTTTGCCCTGTTTGAAATTAACCCGCTGTCTGTACGTGAAAACGGCGAAATTTTATGTGTCGATGCCAAAGTTGGCATTGATTCCAATGCGCTGTACCGTTTGCCGGAAGTGGCGGCACTGCGTGACAAGAGCCAGGAAAATGAGCGCGAACTGAAAGCCTCTGAGTTCGATCTGAACTATGTAGCGCTAGAAGGCAATATTGGCTGTATGGTCAATGGTGCCGGTCTTGCCATGGCAACCATGGACATCATCAAATTGTATGGTGGTCAACCGGCCAACTTCCTTGATGTCGGTGGCGGTGCAACCAAAGAGCGCGTGATTGAAGCATTTAAAATTATTCTGGCCGACAATTCGGTTCAGGGAGTATTAATCAATATTTTTGGTGGGATTGTACGTTGTGACATGATTGCGGAAGCGATTATTGCAGCAGTTCAGGAAGTCAATGTCAGCGTGCCGGTGGTGGTACGTCTGGAAGGAAACAATGCTGAGCTGGGGGCTAAATTACTAGATGAATCTGGCCTGACCTTAATTTCTGCAAATGGCCTGGCCGATGCTGCAGAAAAAATTGTTGCTGCGGTAAAAGCTTAAGGAGATGCATCATGAGCGTATTAGTAAATAAAGACACAAAAGTATTGGTTCAGGGCTTCACCGGTAAAAACGGAACCTTCCATTCGGCCCAGGCGCTGGATTATGGCACGCGTGTTGTCGGCGGTGTAACTCCAGGTAAAGGTGGTCAAACCCATTTAGACCTGCCAGTATTTAACACCATGAAGCAGGCGGTCCGTGAAACTCAGGCTGACGCTTCGGTGATTTATGTACCCGCACCTTTTGTACTGGACTCGATTGTTGAAGCGGTCGATGCCGGTATTGAACTGATTGTAGTAATTACTGAAGGTGTACCGACCCTAGATATGCTAAAAGCCAAACGCTATCTGGAAACCAATGGTAATGGTACACGCCTGATTGGCCCGAACTGTCCGGGTATTATCACCCCGGGCGAATGTAAGATCGGGATTATGCCAGGTCATATTCATCAGCCAGGGAAAATCGGGATTATCTCGCGTTCAGGAACGCTGACTTATGAAGCGGTTGCGCAAACCACCAAATTGGGTCTGGGCCAGTCGACCTGTATCGGCATCGGCGGTGATCCGATTCCGGGCATGAACCAGATTGACTGTCTGAAGCTGTTCCAGGACGATCCTCAAACTGAAGCCATTATCATGATTGGTGAGATTGGCGGCACAGCCGAAGAAGAAGCAGCCGAATACATTCAGGCGCATGTGACCAAGCCTGTGGTGGGCTATATTGCCGGTGTAACCGCACCAAAAGGCAAACGCATGGGCCATGCTGGCGCGATTATTTCTGGTGGTAAAGGAACCGCAGAGGAGAAATTTGCTGCCTTTGAACGTGCCGGAATGGCTTATACCCGTAGCCCGGCCGAGCTCGGTTCAACCATGCTGAAAGTATTGCAGGCCAAAGGTTTGGTGTAAAACCTACCTGACTAAAAAACCCCAGTTCTTGGGGTTTTTTATGGCAAAGAATATAGATAATGATGACGCTTCTATTGAGGAAAAAGTAAAGCATACAAAACAAATAAAATGATTGTTTTAGTAATTGTGATTTACATCACACTTTAATAGAATATCGAACAATAATTATCAGAAACTTGAGAATTTATATGATCAAAATAACAACGATCATGCCGATTCAGTGTCTGTCGCTTTGCTCTTTTTTATTTTTTTCTTCTGCTCATGCCAATACGCTTGATCAGCAACGTGAGCACGCGGTGGAGATGGTTCGGTCCGGGCAGGTGGTCTCTGGACTCAATCGCTTGCAGGCGTTATTAGCTCAATTTCCCACAGATCAAAAGTTAATTGCGGATTATCTAGTTTTGGCCTGTGGTACATCCACAGGATTTATACCGCCTAACGCAGCAGATTCAACCTAAAACCTTTCCTGCCTATGCCCAGGTCAGCGCTATCAAGGTGCTCCGTGATGCCAAGCAGTACGCTCAGGCCAAAGCGTATCTGGCCCGGTTTCAGCCTTTAAATACCCAGGCCAGCGGCAAAGTCTGGCACGCGGTACTGGAAGCCGAGTCGGGTCAGGCAGCAGCCGCTAAAACGTTGCTGAAAAACCTGCAATGGCAACAGCTTAGTGCCGATGACCTGATTTTATTGTCTTATACCTATCGTATCCTGAATATGCCGGTACAAGCCTTGCAGGCAGCCGAAGCCGGATTAAAAAAGCAAAGCAGCATTGCAGGCCATGAACAATATGTACTGTCGCTGATGCTTAATGGCAAGCATCATGCAGCAGAGAACTATCTGCTGCAACAACAGTTAGCACAGAGCCATACTCGTTTATTATTGCAAGTCAAACAGCACCAGTTTTCTACCCGGATTCAGAATGCAGTACAGGCCTATAAAACGGCACAACTGCGCAGTGAATATGCAACAGCCTATACCGAGCTGGATGCGGTACTGGCCGATATGGCTGCACATGAACCACAGGTGGCAGCTGACGCCGAACTGCAGCGCGCATTCTATGCCGATTATCTGTATGCCTTGGGACAGCGTAAGCGTCATCAGCAGGTCTTGAAAATTGTGCAACAGCAGCATCAGCCAATTGCAAACTGGCCGGCTTATGTACGCCATGCCATTGCCGATGCCTATCTGGCCACCCGACAACCGGAACTGGCTGAACCGGTGTATTTAAGCCTGTTTCAGGAAAAGAACTATGCAGACTATACGGTGTATGCCGGTTTGTATTATGCCTATATCGACCAGGAAAAATTCAAGCAGGCTGATCAGCTGATTCAGGACATGGACCGTCAGTTACCGCGTTATCGTTATAGCGAGGCCAAAGGCGTGGACCGCAGTACCCATGAAGACCGGGAGCAGTATCTGGCTTTAAAAGGGCTGAACTATGCCTACCGCAACGAACATGCCAAAGCCGAGCAGTATTTTGAAACCCTGGTTTCAATTGCACCGAATAATCTGGCCTATCAGAACAATCTGGCACAAATTCAGCGCTGGCGTGAAAAACCACTGACTTCCCAACAAACGCTGGAGCAGTGGAATGGCCTGGATCAGGTCAGTCAAATCACCCAGATTAACCAGATGCAAAATGCCCAAGCCCTGAATGATATTAGGGGCTGGCGTCAGCTGAATCAGGCCTTGTTACAGACGGCTGCAGATGATACCGGTGTGCAATTAAGCCGCAAAGAATTAAAGGATCGCGATCATTTCAGCATTCAGCATGAAAGTTATTTTTCTGAAAGTCGTTCCGATCAGGAACAGTTGCTGAACCGTTTAAAAGGTTCAGAAGAGCGTACCCATTGGACCCGTCTTAACAGCCCGTGGCTAAATGAGCATTATCAGGTTTTTATTGACCATCAGCATCGGCAGGGGCGTTATGAAGATGGCACCCTGGATGATCCGCGTTTAGGTCTGGGTGTGGCCTGGTCCAAAGATCGCAAGTATGCCAGCCTGTTGCTGTCTCAATCTTTAGATGAAGACCGTGTAGGTGCTGCACTGGACTGGTCGCACTGGTTAAATGACCATTGGCAATATCATCTGGCGGTGAATACCCAGGCCGATATTCCGTTGCAGGCAGTGGCCAAAGCACATGAAGGACAGTCGTATCGGGCTGGCCTCAACTGGCAGGCCAACGAGTCGCGTAAAGCCGGTGCACAATTTCAATTGACCGATATTGATGATGGCAACACCCGTCAGGAATATCAGGCCTATTTTAGCCAGCAGTTTTATCAGGCCCCGCATCATCTGAGTCGTGCCACGCTCAGCGGCTATTATGGAAAAAATAAGCCCGTCGCCGTGGATTATTTTAATCCTGAATCCAGCCATAGTTTAGAGCTGAAACTGGAACATGACTGGATGACCTGGCGTCGTTATGAGCAACATTTTAATCAGCATTTTGAACTGACGCTGGGCACATTTGGACAGAAAGATTATTCCAATGAGCCGATATATAACCTGTTTTATCGCCATGACTGGCGTGTGTCACGAACCTGGAAACTGCACTATGGCATTGGTTGGGGCAGCCATCCGTACGATGGCAAAACAGAAGAAAAAACCTATGCAGTATTCGGCTTTGAAGGACGATTCTAATGCAAATGAAACCCGCTTTACTCCTGAGTGCCTGTATCGCTGCATGTGTTTATTCTCCTTTGACCGTGCAGGCCGAGACCAGCACAGCGCCAGCAGCAACTACAGCGCCGCTTGATGCGCAGGCCTATGAATTTGTTACCTTAACTTTTCATGATGTGCGTGATGACGTTGCCAAACAGGGTGACCGTGATCTATACGCCATCAGCACCCATAACTTTGCCCAGTTCCTGCAATGGATCAGGGAACATGGCTGGCAGCCTATTCGGTTAGAAGATGTCTGGCAGGCCCGTCAGCATAAGACAGCCTTACCGGAAAAAGCAGTATTAATAACTATTGATGATGGCGCGCTCAGCAGCTATAGCCATATTTTCCCCTTATTAAAACTGCATCAGGTTCCGGCTGTTTTTGCTATTCCGACCAGCTGGATTAATGGCAATACCAAAGATGCCTATGAAGCCTATGGAGAGGGCAACCTGATGAACTGGCCGCAGATGCGTGAAATGCAGCAATCCGGTCTGGTCGAGTTTGCCTCACATAGTGATGACCTGCATCACGGGATTATTGCCAATCCGCAGCTGAACCAGCAGCCGGCCGCGATTACCCGTGAATATTTCCCGGCCCAGCAGCGTTATGAATCTGATCGCGCCTATGCGACGCGGGTGGTGAAAGATTTACGTCAATCGAAGCAGATTCTAGATCGTGAATTAGGAATTAATACCCGTGCTATTTTCTGGCCGTATGGTGCGGTGACCAAGGAAACTGAAGCGCTGGCCCGTGAAGCCGGTCTACCAATGTCGTTTAGTCTGGGCAGCGTACTGACATTGGCCGATGCCGATACCACCTATCAGCGTGCCCTGATTACGGAAAACCCATCACCTGAAGAAGTGTTTGGTGAAATTAAAGACTTCTTAATGAATAGCCGGGCGCCGCATAAGCAGCGTAAAAGTTTATTACGCATTAACCTGGCAGATCTGGCGGGGAGCAATATCACCGCATCAGAAGCACATCTGAGCCAGCTGCTCAATCAGGTCAATGCCTTTCAATCCAATACGCTGGTCCTGAATGCGGTGGCCGATCAGAATGCCGATGGCAAAATTGATGTAGCTTATTTTCCGAATCGAAGCTTGCCAGTGGCTCAGGATTTGCTGAACCGGGTGGTATGGCAGGCCCGGACCCGGATTGCTAATCGGGTATATGCAGAAATGCCGCTGAGTCTGGAAACCCGGCAAGGTTATGATCTGGCAGAATTGACCGCAGATCTGGTGAAAAACAACAGCTCGATTGAAGGGCTGATGATTGAAACCGGCGATGCGTTACATTGCGCCGTATTTCAGGCCGAATGGAATGCAAGCTGTCAGGCACAGCTGCAACAGGTATTGAGCATCAAGAACCGGACCAAAAGCCAGGGTAAATACTATGCCAATATCAGTAACAACTATCAGATTGCATTAAAGCTGGAGATTCAGAATCAGCCACTTGACGGACTGAAAAAACTGCTGCAGCAACTGCCGGATCATGCCGATTTCCTGTATCTGGCTGTCGATCCGTTGGCATCCCCCCAAGCCATCAAAAATCTGCATCAGGCTTTAAACCAGTTAAATGATCGTGAAAAGCAGCATTTGATGATTAACTTGCAGATCAATTCGGATAGCACTGCAACAGACTGGCGACATTATCAGCAAATATATCAGCAGCTGAGACGTCAGGGCATTCAAAAAATTGGTATTGATAATTATCAGCCGACCCATGGGCAGGCCGTGCATCAGCACCTGTACCGGGCGTTGAGCCTGAATGCAAGTCCGCTGAGTTATCGTGATCCCTATGTCCTGGAACAGGGAGAGCCGCAATGATGGAAGTGTTCTCGAAATTGAGTTTTAACGATTTTTATTTTGGTTTTGCATTTTTATATCCCTTGCTGATGGCCTGGCTGTGGATTGCAGGCGGGATCTGGTTTTATTTTAAACGGGAATACCGTCAGGATCATTTCCCTGAACCGAGCGATGAAGGCTGCAGTATTATCATTCCTTGCTTCAATGAAGAAGAGCAGGTCAGACGTACCATCAAGTTTGCCATGCAAAGCCAGTATCCGGAATTTGAAGTGATTGCAGTCAATGATGGCAGTCAGGACCGGACTGCAGCAATTCTGGATGAGCTGGCCACGCAATATCCGAAGCTACGGGTGGTCCATCTGGCAGAAAACCAGGGCAAAGCCTATGCCTTAAGAGCCGGGGCAATGGTTAGTCGCTATGAATTTCTGGTCTGTATTGATGGTGATGCGCTGCTGCATCCACACGCAGTATTCTGGATGATGCATCAGCTGACCAGCTTTCCGCGTGTCGGGGCGGTTACCGGTAATCCACGGATTATTAACCGTTCTAGCGTGCTGGGCAAAATTCAGGTTGGTGAGTTTTCCTCGATTATTGGACTGATTAAACGCGCGCAGCGCACCTATGGCCGGATTTTTACCGTATCAGGTGCGATTGCCGGTTTTCGTAAAACTGCGCTGGACCGGATTGGCTACTGGCGTGATGACATGATTACTGAAGATATTGATGTTTCGTGGCGTTTGCAGTTCGATCACTGGGATTTGCAGTATGTGCCCAAAGCCCTGTGTTATATCTATATGCCGGAAACGTTTAAAGGTCTCTGGAAACAGCGCTTGCGCTGGGCACAAGGCGGGATTGAAGTGCTGATTGCCTATGTGCCAAAACTGTTTAAATGGCGCCTTAGACGGATGTGGCCGATTGTAATTGAATCGATCATCAGCGTGCTGTGGGCCTATGTGATTATGGGCATATTTGTGCTGTATTTTTATGGGCTGTTTTTCCCCTTGCCGGGCGAGTGGGCAATTCAATCGATTCTGCCGCAGTGGTACGGGGTGATTTTGGGCCTGACCTGTTTGCTGCAGTTTTTGGTCAGCTTAATGATTGATCATCAATATGATAAAAACCGTACCTTGAGAACCTATTTCTGGGTGATCTGGTATCCGCTGTTTTTCTGGCTGATTACCGCGCTGACCACGGTGGTGTCTGTACCAAAAACTTTGCTGAAAAAGCAGAAACGGGCACGCTGGGTCAGTCCGGACCGTGGTTTTACCAAGGAGCACGAGCATGGCTAAATTTAAAATGATTGAGGATGAAGCTCAGCTGGAGCTGCCGGAATATATTGATGAGCCGCGCTATGTACGCAACAAGGCCGCAGGCTATGGACTATTCTTTCTGGGCTGGTTGGCCTGGATCTGGTTATTCCTGCCTCTGATCACCGTATTGTTGTGGCTGTTTCAGGGCTATACCGTGTATGAGCAGCTGTTTGTGATGTCGGCACCGCAAAGCTCGTTCAGCCTGTTTTATCTGGGGCTGGCGATTATGGTGTTTATTCTGATTCTGCTGATCTGGGCTGTGTATAACTGGTTACGTTTTCGTGATAATGAGCGCCGGGCTTTTCCGGAGCATATTCAGACTGAGCAGCTGGCGGAAAGTTTTCAGGTCGACACAACTGAAATGGCACATTTGCAGCAGGCTAAAAATTTGACCTTACATTATGATGAAGATGGACAGCTGGAAAAATTTGAAGTTCATCAGCCGTTATCTTCATAGTTGAGTATTGAAAAACAGCCATAAAAAACGCAGCCTTAGCTGCGTTTTTTTATTCACCTTATTTAAGTTGATGAAGTTTCCTGATTGATTTTCGGCTGAGATTTCAGGCTTTGGGTCAGACCGTTAATATCACCACCGTGAATACCCAATTCACTCATCAGGCTGTCAATTAACGGCGCTTGCGAACGATAGCGCAGGGCACTGTTCACCACCTGATCGGACAAGGCCACCTGACCATGACCGTGTTCGCTGCCATCGACATGTGCGCTGCCCATCCCATTTAAACCATTGACGTGCAGAATCTTGATGTCATCAATATTTTCCATTGGCTTGACGCTTTCACGGATAATTTCTGGCAGGTATTTCAGCATGGCCAGACGTACCTGCATTTCGACCTGTTCCGTCGACAGGATGTTATTGGCTTCGTTGACTGCACGGGTACCTTCAGCATCAACCTGATACTGTTTTTCCATCGCTTGTGCCAGCAGGACTTTGGCATCGGCTTCACCACGCGCTTTTAAACGCAGCTGTTCTGCATTGGCTTCTGCGGTAATCCGCACCGCTTCCGCTTCATCGACCGCCGCCTGTTTGCCGGCTTCAGCAGCAACGGTAATGGCAATCGCATCTTTTTCAGCGGCCTGCTTGGCAGCCACCAGCTCGACTGCCTTGGCACGTTCTGCGCGCTGGGTTTCACGTACGGTAATCACTTCTTCTTCTGCTTTTACCGCTTGAGCACGGGCTAAATCGGCCTGCGCTTTGGCTTCAGATTCGGCACGGGATTTTTCCGCAATGGCAATGGCGCGGTCCTGTTCGGCCAGTTCAATGGTTTTCTTCTGTTCAACCTGAGCTTTTTGAACCAGCTGTTCTTTTAAAATATTCTCATTGGCGACATCACGTGCCGAACCAATCCGTTTCAGTTCAATTTCACGTTCAGCAGCAATTCGGGCTTCTTCCGCTTCACGTTTTTTAGCTGCTTCCTGCGCTGCAATTTCAGCCAACTGTTCAGCACGGCGTACTGAAATTTCACGTTCTTGCTGTAACTTGGCATATTCTTCTTCACGTAGAATTTGCAGGCGCGCCTGTTCGGCTTCCAGGTTTTTGGCTTTAATGGCTAAGTCGGCATCCTGTTCAATGTCGTTACGTTTACGACGACGGTCTTCAATGGTTTCGGTCAGTTTGGTCAGACCTTCGGCATCGAAAGCATTTTGCGGGTTAAAGTAGCGGAAACTGGTCTGATCCAGTCCGGTTAAAGATACAGTTTCCAGTTCCAGACCGTTTTTAAACAGATCTTCCGATACCACCTGCTGCACTTTCTGCACGAAGTCGACGCGTTTTTCATGTAGTTCTTCCATCGCCATTTCTGCGGCTACGGCACGTAACGAATCAACAAATTTACCTTCGACCAGATTTTTTAATTCATTCGGTGACATGGTTTTTTGCCCCAGCGTTTGTGCTGCGGTGGCAATAGATTCAGCGGTCGGTTTAACCCGCACATAAAATTCGGCCATGACATCGACACGCATACGGTCGCGGGTAATCAGGGCCTGATCTTCAGCACGGCGCACTTCCAGACGCAGGGTATTCATATTGACCGGAATAATTTCATGCAGCACCGGTAACACAATCGCCCCCCCGCCGAGAATGACATGCTCACCGCCAAAACCGGTACGTACAAAGGAAATTTCCTTGCTAGAGCGGCGATACAGGCGGGCCAGGATTAAACCAATCACAAATAAGGCCAGGAAAATAATTCCGGCAATAATCAAGACGTTATACATATTTGAACTTAACATTGTTATCTCTTGTGTTTTTCAGTTGTTAATTTAAATGCATGGCATAAAAGCCAATTTTGGTTCTCCCCGTTAAAATTACGGATTGACCCTGTTGAAAACTTTCGTCCTGTTCCGGTTCTACCAGAATATAGTGGGTCAGACCATGCTGATCCTGCACTTTGGCTTCTGCCGGAGAATTGGGAGTAGCCACACCTAAAATAATGGTGGCTGTGCGGCCAATCAGCTCGTCACTATAAATGGCGGTGGTTTCATCTTGCGGTAAAATGCGGGCAATCAGCATGGCGCTATAACGCACTAGGGGCATGCTCAGAAACAGACAGGCCGGTGCCATTATCCAGGCTGTAATATATTGTCCAGTCCATTGAAACAGTACCGATTGTAAAATCAGGCCAGACAGACCATATAAGGTCAGGAAAATAATCAGCCAGATCAGCAGCGGTACCCGGCCAATGTACAGCCAGTCCAGAAACTGGACCAACAGGCCACTAGAACCATCAATATTCACTTCTACATCTTTATGCGGAATTAAGTCATCCGGCAGAAACTGATCCAGAATGCCCTGACTGCTGCCACCAGCCAGTAACAGAAACACTTCCAGCAGGGCAAAGAAAAACAGCAGGCAGATACAGACACTAAAAATCAGATTGGAAGGGTGAGTGAGCAAATCCCACATAACTGAATACTCTATTGTTCTGTTGTGTTTAAATTATTGATATTCAAAATATATATTATTATTGAATGCGCCTAGCATAGCATTAGGCCGCGTTTTTGTCTAAAAAACCTGCATATTTTAGGTAAAAAAATACGCAATGATTGGGGTGATCATTGCGTAGAACAACGAATCTGCTTGCACAGTTTCGGTAAAGGAGAAATGTTATGAATTAGGATTGCTCCTAGAACATATGACTAGAATACGCCGGCATGAGGCAGGGTTCAGCAGCGTTCAGGTAAATTCATGTTAAAGATTGTTGCTTCTATAAAAATTGTGTGACATTTCTCTCCATATTTTCTCCATCATTGTAAACGTAGCATAAAAAAGCCTTTCGCGAGGAAAGGCTTTTCAAGATCAGCATGGGGCTTAGAAGCGGAACACCCCTAAACCGGCTTTAACTTCATCTAAAGTGGCTTGAGTAATGTCACGGCACTTATCGGTACCGGTCTTTAAGATATCCATGATGTAATCCGGATCTTTGGCCAGTTCTAAACGGCGTTCACGGATTGGACCAATCAGCTCTTTTAAAATGACTTCCAGACGTTTTTTCACGGTACCATCACCCAGACCACCACGGCGATAATGGGCTTTTAATTCTTCCAGTTCTTCTTTGTTCGGATCGAAAGCATCTAGGTAGGTAAATACCACGTTGCCTTCAACCTGGCCCGGATCTTCAATGCGGAGGTGGTTCGGGTCGGTGTACATGGCATTTACTGCTTTTTTAATGTCTTTGTCAGTAGCATCGAGCACAATGGTATTGCCCAATGATTTTGACATTTTGGCTTTACCATCAAAACCAGGTAAACGGCCAACATTCGACAGCAGTGCTTTACATTCAGGCAGCAGGTCCTGACCTACCTGACGGTTAATGCGGCGTACAATTTCGTTGGTCTGTTCGATCATAGGAATCTGATCTTCACCCACGGGCACTACAGTCGCTTTAAACGCGGTAATATCGGCCGCTTGGGCAACTGGATAGCACAGGAAACCAGCTGGAATATCACGTTCAAAACCACGCATCTGAATTTCAGATTTAATGGTCGGGTTGCGCTCTAAACGTGCCACAGTGACAAAGTTTAAATACAGCATGGTCAGTTCATTCAAGGCCGGCAGGCAAGACTGAACACAAATGGTGGTTTTGGTCGGGTCAATGCCCACGGCCAGGTAATCGGTCGCCACTTCAATAATATTACGACGTACTTTTTCAAAGTTGTCGGCGTTATCAGTCAGGGCTTGAGCATCGGCAAGTAAAAGATGTTGATGGTGAGAATCCTGTAAACCTACACGTGAACGTAAAGAACCTACAAAATGACCGAGGTGAAGTTGTCCGGTTGGACGGTCGCCAGTCAAAATAACAGGACGATTATCTTGATTACTCATTATCTCTTCCAAGTCGTTGTTACGACATTTCTATACCGATGATTGGGCTACATTGTACGGCATAATATTTTTGAATGTCACGGGATAAGCCGAACAGAATCAACAATTGTCTGGAAATTTTAAAGATTTATTAATGAAGTAAATACAGAGTTTTGGAAGATTTCTCCTTAGAATAAGCCTAGAACACGATAAGGATAAAAATTATGGCGAGTAGCTTATTACTATTATTAGATGATATTGCCACTGTTTTAGATGATGTGGCGGTCATGAGTAAAATGGCCGCAAAGAAAACGGCCGGTGTACTCGGTGATGATCTGGCCCTGAATGCCCAGCAGGTCAGCGGTGTACGTTCGGAGCGGGAACTGCCGGTGGTCTGGCGCGTGGCCAAAGGTTCTTTTGTCAATAAACTGATTCTGGTGCCTCTAGCTCTACTGATTAGCGTGGTGGCGCCGTGGCTGATTAACCCGTTACTGGTCGTGGGCGGTTTATTCTTATGTTATGAAGGGGTTGAAAAAGTCCTGCATTCCTTGCACAAGAAAAAAGCCAAAACTGCCGAAGAAGCGCAGCAGGAATTAATTAAAACCGAAACCGATCTGGCCACGTTTGAAACTGAAAAAATCAAAGGGGCAGTCCGGACCGACTTTATTCTCTCGGCAGAGATTATTGTCATTTCCTTGGGTACTGTAGCTACCGCGGCCTTTGGTGTAAAAGTCACAGTGCTGAGTATTATTGCCATCGCCATGACCATTGGGGTCTATGGGTTAGTGGCATTTATTGTCAAGATTGATGATATTGGGCTGCATCTCTCGGAACAGGCTTCTAATTTTAAACAGTCGGTCGGGCGCGGCTTGTTGGCCTTTGCGCCAATCTTGATGAAAATCCTGTCGATTGTCGGGACTCTGGCCATGTTCCTGGTGGGCGGCGGGATTATCAACCACGCTATTCCATTGGTACATCACTTTACCGAAGACAGTGTGGAATACGTGCAGGAAATTCCCAATATCGGCAGTATTTTTGGTGCGCTTACTCCAACCTTGATCAATTTTGCTGTGGGCTTTATTGCCGGTTTGATTGTGGTGGCGCTAATTGGTCTGGTGAAAAAGGTCTGGCCACGTTCCAAAGCCTCTTAAACTATGTAAAATTCTAGCCAAGAGATAAAGATAATAAGGAGATTGCTATGCGTTGGAAAGGTCGTCGCGTCAGTAGCAATGTAGAAGATCGTCGCGGTGGTGGCGGTGCCAAAGCCGGCGGGATCAGTATTCTGGGTCTGGTGGTGGCTTTTGTGGCCTGGAAGTTTTTTGGGGTCGATCCGCAAACAGCCTATCAGGCCACCAAGCAGGTGACCAATCAGGGGCAGAGCGCGGAAACACGAGGTCTGGAAAATCCGACGCCGGAGCAGCAGGAATCGATGGAGTTTATTGGCACTATTCTGGCCGATACCGAAGATACCTGGACGCAGGTGTTTGCCGAGCAGCTGAATCAGCAATATGTGCCGCCCAAACTGGTGATGTTTAATGGCGCGGTCAGTTCCGCCTGTGGCAATGCCAGCGCTGCCATGGGGCCGTTTTATTGCCCGGCCGATCAGAAAGTCTATTTAGATACTGGTTTCTTTAAAGATATGCGCACCCAGATGGGAATTTCCGGCGAGCAGAACCAGACCGAATTATCGCGTCAGGATCAGGCTGGAGATTTTGCCCAGGCTTATGTGATTGCACATGAAGTCGGCCATCATATTCAGACCATTCTGGGGATTTCCGGACAGGTACAGCAGATGCGTCAGCGTGCCAGTCAGGTCGAAGGCAACCAGTTATCGGTTCGTCAGGAACTTCAGGCCGATTGTCTGGCCGGTGTCTGGGCGCATCATAACCATCAGCGTACTCAATTCCTGGAACAGGGCGATGTACAGGAAGCGATGGATGCCGCACATAAAATTGGTGATGACTATTTGCAGAAACGTTCGAGTGGACAAGTAGTGCCGGATAGCTTTACCCATGGTACCAGTGCCCAGCGCGTGCAATGGTTTAATACTGGTCTGAAGTCGGGCAATATGAATGATTGCGATACCTTTGGACAAGCCATCTAAAGCGTTGCATCCGCTTTTTAACTCAAGGTGAATACAGGAGGATGTGCAACTGCATGTCCTCTAGTTTTTTAAGCCTAGCTTTTCTAACCAGCACAGCTTTTCATCCCAATAGATTTCAACACTCTAAGATTCTTTTTATGTCTATTCCAGCACGTCCCAGTCAGGAGTTGGCCGCTTATATCACCGCGGTGATTGCCCAGATTCCACCTGGTAAAGTTGCCACCTATGGTCAGATTGCAAAACTGGCCGGTTTGCCGAAACATGCGCGTCTGGTGGGTTATGTACTGAAACATCTGGCACCGGGGCATGTGTTGCCATGGCATCGGGTGCTAAATGCGCAAGGGAAAATTAGCCTAAGCAAAATCAATGCGCAGGGTGAAAATATACAGGCGTTAAAACTGATACAGGAGGGTGTAGTGGTCCTGAATAACAAGGTGAGCTTAAAGCAGTATCAATGGCAGCCCTAAAAATAAAAAATTCCCCATACCCGCAGGTACAGGGAATTTTCTGGAGGAAAGATTAACGTACGATGAGTACAGGAACATTACCTTCGCCCAGTACGCTTTGCGCGACGCTACCGAGGAATAACTTTTTCAAACCGGTACGGCCATGAGAACCCATCACAATCAGGTCTGCATTCATTTCAGTTGCAGCACGTGCAATTTCACGATGAATCACTTGACCTTCAAGCAGACGAGACTCAACTGCTACACCTTGTTCCTGGAATTTTGCTTTGGCTTCATCCAGTGTTTTGAGAATAGACACACGCGCACGTTCAATCAGGTCATTGGTCTGGCCTGCTGAAATGTATTCTGATGCAATATATGGATCGAGTGTTAACACCTGTGCAACGGTTACTTTACTGCCGAAAGCTTTGGCAAGCTCGACTGCTTTGGCAACTGCTGCGTAAGAAGTTTCAGAACCGTCCACTGGAACTAAAATGTGTTGAAATGCCATCGTTATTTCTCCTTATTGTGTCATTCAACAATAAAAAATTGAGGGAACACTTTCTATTGCCTTAATCTTATCTTAGCGCTTATTTTTAAATAATAAAACCCAGTAATTTCATAGGGATAATTATTTTTTTAAGGAAGTTTAAGCCTTTCTAATTTAACATGTTTTTGAGTAATTAATCAGCAGTTTACACTAAAGTTGAAGGCTTATTTCATTAAGTCTGGCTTTAGAATGTGTTTAGCTCAGGTTTTTTGAGTTTTAATATCGATTAGATGAAAGTTTTGACCTGATGCTTGGCCTAAGCAAAAGTCCAAGGGAATAATCAGCAGTCTTTGAAATAATCAACCAAAGTAGCAACATCCTCTGTCTGCAACTGTTCCCGCATCTTTAAAAACTGCTTTTCATCCATCTCGTAAATTTTAAGGGAAAGCAGTTTTTCTATATCTTCTTGTGGAAAGCGATATTTAATAATTTTGGCAGGAACTCCTCCCACCACGGCATAAGGTGGAACGTCTTTTGTTACGACCGCACCAGTTGCCACAATTGCACCTTCACCCAGCGTCACGCCTTGCATAATCATGGCACGTGAGCCAATCCAGCAACCATCACCAATAACAGTATCGCCAGCAGGTACAAAACTGCGCGTATCAAACGGAAAGGCAGAAATCCAGTCAGTTCGGTGTAACTGATTACCGCCCATCATAATCACGCATTCCGCCCCAAAACACACGAAATTGCCAATATAAAGCTGATCAATTGGCTTCTCAGGCGTAGAAGGCTTGTCATGCAAATAACGCACAACACAACGCTCAAAACCCTGATCCCAATAAGCAGAATAATAAGAATAGTTTCCCTTAATGTGAATATTAGGGTTTTTCATAGTTTTAGAAATAAATTCGAATTCACACCAATGCTTAACAGGGGAATTAATTAAGGGTTCAGCCATAAGAGCAATCAAAGAACAAGCGTAACGCCATTATAGCCGAAGTTAACCCAAATGCTTAAAGGCCTCAATTGCACGAACACGACTGCTTTTTAAATCTACAATCGGCTTTGGATAATCCAATTTTAGTTGTGGATTTTTCGCATAAGGTTCGTGAATTTGTTTCGCATTTAAATGTGAAATTTCAGGTACCCATTGACGAATATAATCGCCATTTGCATCAAACTTTTGCGACTGACTTACAGGGTTGAAAATACGGAAATACGGTGCAGCATCTGTTCCTGTAGATGCACACCACTGCCATCCACCGTTATTGGCAGCCAAATCACTATCAATTAAATGCTGCATAAACCATGATTCGCCTAAACGCCAATCTATCAGTAAATTTTTGCTTAAAAACATCGCGCAAATCATACGAACACGGTTATGCATCCAACCCGTTGCAAGTAACTGTCGCATGCCAGCATCTACAATTGGGATACCTGTTTGCCCATGCTGCCAAGCCTGTAAATCTTCAGGAGCATTGCGCCATACAATGCGTTGAGTGTCTAATTTAAATGGTAAGTTTTTCGATACGCGAGGGTAGTCGAATAAAATATGCTGATAAAACTCACGCCAAAGGAGTTCATTTAACCAAATTTGTTGCCCATTGTTTTCAAATTCCATACAGCCGTGACTGTGGCGAAACAAAGCTTGTAAACATTGGCGAATAGAAAGAATGCCAATATTTAAATAAGCTGCAAGTTTACTCGTGCTATTCAAATTCGGGAAATCACGTTCAATATGATAATACTCAACTTGATTTTCAATAAACTCATCTAAAAGTTCCCAAGCATGATGCTCACCAATTTGCCAAAGATTCTGTAGGTTTTCGCTGATTACTTTTTCTTCTGAATCTGAGTAAATATCACTTAATTGTGGAACTTCTCTTGTAAAGTCATTGTGCTGTGGAATTGGTTTTTGAACCTCAATAGTTGGGTAGCATTGTGGCAAGCTTATGCTGAGTTGCTCATAGCATTGCTTTTTAAATGCACCAAATACTTGATATGGATGACCAGTTTTATTACGAATGCTTCCAACAGGGAAAATAGTTCGGTCATGATACAACTCAAAACGAATATTATTCTTTTCTAATAGCTGTTGAGTTTGAGCATCGCGTTTTAATTCATTTACACCCAATTCTATATCGGCATGAACAGCTTGAATATTATGATTTTGGCATAAGCTTAATAATTGATTTGGCAGGTCTTTCCATAATGGAATAGTTAAAATAACAAGTGGAATATTTAACGTGGCAAGTTCATTTTTTAGATGATTCAGTTGTCTTAAATAGAAGTCAATTTTAATTAGCGCATCATTGTGCACTTGCCATTGTTTTGGCGATAGCACGACTAAGGCAATGCATGGGCCAGCTTCGCGAGTATGCCAAAGAGCTGCATGATCATGAATTCTTAAATCTTGACGGAACCAAATAAGCTGCATTTTAAAATTTATAGAAAAATATTGACTATTAAAGCATATACATTTGCTGTAATTTTTTTGTGAACTTTTGTTTGAAAGATAATAAAAAAACCCCTCAAACGAGGGGCTTAGGCAATCTGGGCATTGAATTGATTAGATATATTCAACACTTACGATTTCGTATTCTACTTCACCTTGCGGGGTGACAATTTTTACGTCATCGCCTTCATTTTTGCCCAACAGGCCACGCGCGATTGGAGAGTTCACAGAAATCTTGTTAATTTTGAAATCTGCTTCGTCATCACCGACGATCTTGTAGGTTTTTTGCTCTTCAGTATCCAGGTTTTCAATCGTTACTGTAACACCAAAGACCACACGGCCATTTTGCTCTAATTCTTTCACATCAATAACCTGAGCCGCGCCCAGTTTACCTTCGATGTCTTGAATACGGCCTTCGCAAAAACCTTGCTGCTCGCGGGCCGCATGATATTCTGCATTTTCTTTTAAGTCACCGTGTTCACGTGCTTCTGCAATCGCAGCAGTAATACGTGGGCGTTCAACAGTTTTTAACTGGTGTAATTCTTTCTCTAAGGCGACTTTGCCTTCAGGAGTCATAGGATAACGTTGCATTGTTGTCCCTCAAGTTGAATATTAGAAAAATACAGCTCTATAAATGAAAAAAAGCCCGCCACCGAGAGGTGACGGGACTTCTCGGTAGACAATTAACCTTTGCTTAAATCTTGCAAACGATAAACATCCATCGGCAATTTAATGGCTAACGCTTGGCATACCGCATCGGCACCATTCAGGGTAGTCGTATGATAGACCTTACCTTGCAGGGCAGAACGGCGGATTGAGAATGAATCCTGCTGCGCTTGTTTGCCTTCAGTGGTATTGATAATGAGGTGAATTTCGCCATTTTTCAAGCGGTCCACAATATTCGGACGACCTTCAGTTACTTTATTCACACGTTCACATTCAATTCCTGCGGCTTTGATCACATCATAAGTACCGCCGGTAGCGATAATTTTGAAGCCAAAGTCTGCAAGCTGTTTGGCAATACCTGCTGCACGTGGTTTATCAGAATCACGTACTGAAATGAATGCATGCTTGATTTCGCCTTCGGTTGGCAAACCTGGTAAGCGTTCATTCGAGCCTAACACAGCTTTGTAGAATGCTTCACCAAAAGTTTTACCCACACCCATTACTTCGCCTGTAGATTTCATTTCAGGGCCAAGGATTGGGTCAACACCCGGGAACTTGTTGAATGGGAACACCGCTTCTTTAACAGAGAAGTGTTCAGGAATAATCTCGGTCGTGAAGCCTTGTGACTCCAGAGATTGACCTGCCATACAACGTGCTGCAATTTTCGCTAAAGATTCACCGATACACTTAGATACGAACGGCACGGTACGAGATGCACGTGGGTTCACTTCTAAGATGTAAACGTCATCACCTTTCACCGCGAACTGTACGTTCATTAAACCGATAACGCCCAGCTCTTTGGCCATGGCTACGGTTTGACGACGCATTTCGTCCTGTACTTCGTTTGATAACGAGTAAGGTGGAATCGAACATGCAGAGTCACCTGAGTGAATACCCGCCTGTTCAATGTGCTGCATGATCCCGCCGATCACCACATCTTTACCGTCAGATACGCAGTCTACGTCAACTTCAATCGCATCATCCAGGAAACGGTCAAGAAGAACAGGGGCATCATTCGACGCCTGAACGGCATCACGTAAGTAACGCTTCAATTCTTCTTCGTTGTACACGATTTCCATCGCACGGCCACCTAGTACGTATGATGGACGTACCACCAGTGGATAGCCCACTTTCGCCGCTTCAGCAATACCTTCTTCAGCAGATTTTACGATGCTGTTGTTTGGTTGACGCAGTTGCAGACGTTGAATCATTTGCTGGAAACGTTCACGGTCTTCGGCACGGTCAATCGCATCTGGAGATGTACCAATGATTGGTGCACCAGCCTCTTCTAACGCACGCGCCAGTTTCAGCGGTGTTTGACCACCGTACTGTACGATAATGCCTTTAGGCTTCTCGGTACGCACGATTTCAAGCACATCTTCCAAAGTAATTGGTTCGAAGTACAGACGATCTGAGGTGTCATAGTCAGTAGAAACCGTTTCAGGGTTACAGTTCACCATGATGGTTTCATAACCGTCTTCACGCATCGCAAGCGCCGCGTGTACACAGCAGTAATCGAATTCGATACCCTGACCAATACGGTTAGGACCACCACCGATGACCATGATCTTGTCTTTCGCAGATGGATTCGATTCACATTCTTCATCGTAAGTTGAATACATATAAGCGGTATCAGATTCGAATTCTGCCGCACATGTATCCACACGTTTGTAAACCGGAGTCACGCCCAGGTTCCAGCGGTGTTTACGGAATTGTTTTTGTGAAATACCCATCAGGTTGGCGATACGCAGATCCGATAAACCTTTGCGTTTGAACGCACGGATATTGTCTGCGTTTAAGTCGCCGAAACCTAAAGTTTTGATCTGGTTTTCAGTATTGATAATGTCTTCAATCTGAATCAGGAACCAGCGGTCAATTTTGGTCGCTTCAAATACTTCGTCTAAAGTGAAGCCATGACGGAAGGCATCGGCCACGTACCAGATACGCTCTGGGCCTGGAACTTTAAGTTCTTGCAGGATTTTCTCGCGTGCGCCTTCAGTACCCACTTCGATTTTTTCATCAAAACCAGAAGCACCGACTTCTAGACCACGAAGGGCTTTGTTGACAGATTCCTGGAAGTTACGGCCAATTGCCATTACTTCACCCACAGATTTCATCTGAGTCGTCAGTGTTGCATCTGCTTGCGGGAATTTTTCGAAGTTGAAACGTGGAACCTTGGTTACAACGTAGTCAATTGATGGCTCGAACGATGCAGGAGTTGTACCGCCAGTGATGTCGTTTTTCAGCTCATCCAGGGTATAACCCACTGCCAGTTTCGCTGCGATTTTCGCAATCGGGAAACCTGTTGCTTTAGACGCAAGGGCAGATGAACGCGATACACGCGGGTTCATTTCAATGATAACCATACGGCCATCTTTCGGGTTAATACCGAACTGAACGTTAGAACCACCGGTTTCTACACCAATTTCACGCAGTACCGCTAAAGACGCGTTACGCATGAGTTGATATTCTTTGTCGGTCAATGTTTGTGCCGGAGCAACTGTGATGGAGTCACCAGTATGCACGCCCATTGGGTCAAAGTTTTCGATTGAACAGACGATAATACAGTTGTCGTTTTTGTCACGAACAACTTCCATCTCGTATTCTTTCCAGCCAATGAGTGATTCATCAATCAATAACTGGTGAGTCGGAGACAGGTCGAAACCACGTTCACAGATTTCAAGGAATTCTTCGCGGTTGTACGCGATACCGCCACCAGAACCACCCATGGTGAATGATGGACGAATAATCACAGGGAAACCGAAGCGCGCCTGAATGTCCAGCGCTTCTTCCATAGATTCCGCAATCGCAGCTTTTGGACATTCCAGACCAATTTTACGCATTGCTTCGTCAAACAGTTTACGGTCTTCTGCTTTTTCAATCGCTTCTTTAGTCGCGCCAATCAGCTCAACATTGTATTTTTCTAAAATACCGTTGGCATCCAGAGCAAGGGCACAGTTCAGTGCAGTCTGGCCGCCCATGGTTGGTAAAACTGCATCTGGACGTTCTTTTTCAATGATCGCTGCAACGGTTTGCCAGGTGATTGGCTCAATATAGGTTGCATCCGCCATTGCCGGGTCAGTCATAATCGTCGCCGGGTTCGAGTTCACCAGAATGACGCGGTAACCTTCTTCACGCAGCGCTTTGCAGGCTTGAGCACCCGAGTAGTCAAACTCACAGGCCTGACCGATAACAATAGGACCAGCACCAATAATTAAGATGCTTTTAATATCCGTACGCTTTGGCATTATTTGCTCCTTAATTACTTCTTAGCTGCTTCAAGAAGTTCGATGAAATGATCGAACAGTGGGGCACAGTCGTGTGGACCTGGGCTGGCTTCAGGGTGACCCTGGAAGCTGAATGCCGGCTTGTCTGTACGGTGGATACCCTGGTTAGTACCATCGAACAGTGAACGGTGGGTAACACGCAAGACTGCTGGCAGGTTGCTTTCATCCACTGCGAAGCCGTGGTTTTGCGAGGTAATCATCACTGTACCATCTTCGATGTTTTGTACAGGATGGTTGGCACCGTGGTGACCGTGCGCCATTTTCATGGTTTTTGCGCCAGAAGCCAGAGCAAGAATCTGGTGACCTAAACAGATACCAAACACAGGGAGATTGGTGGTTTCAACAATAGTTTTTACAGCTTCAATTGCATAATCACAAGCAGCTGGGTCGCCAGGGCCGTTCGACAGGAACACGCCATCTGGATTTAACGCAAGTACGTCAGCAGCAGGGGTTTGTGCAGGCACAACGGTCAGTTTACAGCCGCGGTCTGCCAGCATACGCAGGATGTTGGTTTTGACACCGTAGTCGTATGCAACCACATGGAATTTAAGTTCAGGTTGAGTAAAGCCTTTGCCAAGTTCCCATGAGCCTTCGGTCCATTCAAAACCGTTCGGGTCACAGCATTCTTTTGCAAGGTCTAAACCGTTTAAGCCGCCAAATGCACGTGCTTTTGCAATTGCTTCTTCTTCAGTGATATTTTCACCAGCCAGAATACAACCGTTTTGCGCACCTTTTGCACGTAAAATACGAGTCAGTTTACGCGTGTCGATATCGGCAATGGCAACCACATTGTGTTGCTTCAGGTAATCCGCTAAAGACTGTGTAGAACGGAAGTTGCTATGCAATAAAGGCAAATCACGAATGATTAATCCGTTGGCCCATACTTTATGAATACGACCAGATTCTGCGTCTTCTTCATTACAACCTGTGTTACCAATATGCGGGTAAGTTAAAGTCACAAGTTGCTGTGCATAACTCGGGTCAGTCAAAATTTCTTGATAGCCAGTCATGGCAGTGTTAAAAACGACTTCACCAGTCGTACTACCCGATGCACCGATTGACGTTCCTTTGAAGATCGTACCGTCGGCAAGGGCTAAAATGGCGGGGGTGCTCAAACCAAAGCTCCTGAAATTTAGGCTGTAAAAAAGCGAGTAGACGAAAAAAAAGGAAGGCTACTATACAACCTACCCTCCTCACATCTGCTCGCTTGAACTTAACAGCGCATTATACGCACCAACTCTGAAAAAGTCCACGTTCTTGAAGCGGAATATCCAATAAAAAAGTATTCTTTTGGTGCAAAAGCATGTTTGTCACGCAATGTCACAGAAATGTAAGCATTTAATAATTGTCTAACAAATCAAAACTTAAATTTTATCTGTTTCTACTATGCTGTGGTCTTTCATAATAACAGGCGGATGAACGGCAATGACAGCAGAACAAAAACAGCCAGCGGCTAAAAACTCCTTAAAAGACGTGGTGGCAGAAGGCACTGAAAAGCTTGAACAGGCAGCGCAAGAGGCCAAGCAGCAGGTTACTGAAGCAGTCGGGGAGACCCAGGAAAAACTGCAGACCGAAGCGAAAAAATTTAATGGCAGCGTGCAGGAGCAGCTCAGTCAGCTCAAGAAAGAGCTGCTACAGAAAATTGAATCGCTCAAGGAACATTTTGGCAGCTCACAAAAAGATCTTGGTGAACTGAAAGAGTTTGTGAAAACCGAGTTTAATGCGGTGATTGAAGATTTGAATAAAATTGGCAAAGAGCTTAAAGCTGATGTCAGCCAGATTTCAGTCAAGCATAAAGACCAGTTAACCGAAACCTTCAAGCGCTCCAAAGAACATACCTTGGAAACCTGGAAAAAAGTTGTACCAGCAAAAGAGGCGGCACCTGCTTCTGAAACCGACACCACCTTTAAAAGCTAAGGCGTGTTGTAGCGGGTGCGTGCGATGCAGGCAATAAAAAAGTGAGGTCATGTGCCTCACTTTTTTATACTGCGTTTTAGTTCAGACATAATGCCTAGAACTGATGCAGCCAATCGCGCTTGTTATGAAAATCGGCCTGTGGACTGCTGTGCTGCATGGCGTAATAGTGTTCACCTTCAGAAGTGTTTAACACGGCAGTTAAACCAATGAACAGATCCGACCACTTTAATTTATGCTTGGCCATGAATTCGCCCAAGTCCAGACTGACATTCAGCCCATAATGGGTGCGTTTTAGCTGGTTGAGCTCAATATCATAGGCGGCTTGCGGCGGCATGTCTTCCGGATAGCGATATTCCTCAAACTGATAGGCCTGCCAGGCTTGAGATGGAGAAAGATTAATTTCACGATAAAAATCTTCCCCATGAACGCCAATGAACACCTCAAAACAGGTGTTCTGCCAGAGAAAATCCTGACGCGGATGCGCAGACACCAGATCGGGCCATTGCACATACTGGTTCGGATCACGCAGCCAGTAACCAATATTCAGGTTAAACGGGCTTTGCTGCTCAATCGCCCCGACCAGGGAGATGGCCTGAAAACGGCGATCAAAAGCACTCAGTTCATAACTTGCCATAAGGAAAAATTATTTTGCCAGATGCGCGTGACGAACCAGGTTCGATAATTTTGGATTTTGCGGTTTGGCTTTTTTATACAGCAGGGCAATTTTACCAATGGTCTGTACCACTTCTGCACCAGTCGCTTCTGCAATTGCCTCAATTACAGCTGCACGTGCTTCACGGTCTTCACCGCCAATTTTCACTTTAATCAGTTCGTGGTCGTTTAACGCACGCGTGGTTTCTTCAATGACATTTTCAGTAAGCCCTTGTCCGCCAATCATCACAACCGGATTGAGTGCATGACCGATTTGACGTAAACGCTTGCGTTCCTGAATAGATAAAGCCGCCATAAAAATAACCTGATTTTAAAAACGGCTTAGTATAGCAAATCCCAATTTGAAACGCTGTAAAATCTGCGCAAATAATCGATGCAAATAATAGAAAAAATCGCACCCTCTACCTCCATTTAACTACACATCTGTACTGCAAGCGCGGCAATTTTCACGTACAATTATAAATTAGAAGGTTTTTAATATTTAGAGAGTTATGGCAACACGCATTACCAACCAGAAATTATCCAAAAGTAGTCGTGCGTGGATGAGAGAGCACCTGGATGACCCTTTCGTGAAAAAAGCCCAGAAGGAGGGTTATCGTGCGCGTGCTGCGTATAAACTGCTAGAGATTCAGGAAAAATATAAAATTATCAAACCCGGCATGACGGTGGTCGATCTGGGTGCTGCGCCCGGCAGCTGGTCGCAAATTGCCGGCAAACTGGTCGGTGACAAAGGGCTGGTGATTGCATCGGATATTTTAGCGATGGATGCCTTACCAGATGTGACCTTCCTGCAAGGTGACTTCCGAGAGGAAGAAGTTTTTGAAAAATTGTTAAATATTTTAAATGGCCGGACTGTAGACGTTGTAATTTCCGATATGGCCCCCAATACATCAGGTAATAGAGCAGTAGATCAGCCACGACAAATCTATTTATGTGAACTGGCTTTGGACTTTGCGCAAAAAGTGCTGGGGCCAAACGGACAGTTTGTTGTGAAGGTGTTCCAGGGTTCTGGCTTCGATGAATTTCGCAAACAGGTCGTCGACAGCTTCGATGTATTAAAGACTGCAAAACCGGCAGCTTCTCGTGCACGTTCGAAAGAAGTGTTTTTGATCGGACAGGGCCGGAAGAAGGCATTCAAATAAAGTTTACTTGCCAAGCCGTTAAAAATTGTGCATTTTGTACGTTTTTAAGAGTTTTGTAGGCTGATCTTCAGCTTTAACATTAAGGTCACCCTGTAAAGGGCATGATCAAATTAGATTGATATGGGAATAAAGCTTTGAGCGATCTCTTCAAGAATGCCGTATTGTGGCTAATTATACTTGGTGTACTGATTCTGATTTTCAGTAACATCAATGGCAGTGATAAGCCAACGTCAATGAACTATTCCGAGTTCGTTGCGGCGGTGGATGCTGGTCAAATTAAAAAAGTTACAATTGATGGCGAAAGAATTAGTGGTGAAAAAGCCAATGGCTCACCATTTGAAAGTATTCGTCCGGCGGTTCAAGATCCTGAACTCATGCCGAGCCTCATTGAAAACAACGTTGTTGTTGAAGGTACTGCACCTCAACGTCAAGGTTTGTTGATGCAACTACTCATTGCTAGTTTCCCTGTACTTTTAATCATTTTGTTATTCATGTTCTTTATGCGCAACATGGGTGGCGGTGCAGGTGGTAAAAACGGCCCAATGAGCTTTGGTAAGTCCAAAGCGAAAATGCTGTCTGAAGACCAGATTAAAGTAACCTTTGCCGATGTTGCAGGTTGTGATGAAGCCAAACAGGAAGTAGTAGAAATTGTCGACTTCCTGAAAGATCCGGCCAAATTTAAACGTTTGGGTGCAACCATTCCGAAAGGCGTGTTAATGGTTGGTCCTCCGGGTACCGGTAAAACTTTGCTGGCAAAAGCCATTGCTGGCGAAGCTAAAGTGCCATTCTTCAGTATTTCAGGTTCTGACTTCGTAGAAATGTTCGTGGGTGTGGGCGCCTCTCGTGTCCGTGACATGTTCGAGCAGGCGAAACGCCACGCGCCATGTATTATCTTTATTGACGAGATTGATGCGGTCGGTCGTCACCGTGGTTCAGGTACCGGTGGTGGTCACGATGAGCGTGAGCAGACCTTAAACCAGATGCTGGTCGAAATGGACGGTTTTGAAGGCAACGAAGGTATTATCGTCATTGCCGCAACCAACCGTGCCGATGTACTGGATAAAGCTTTATTACGTCCAGGTCGTTTTGACCGTCAGGTGATGGTGGGCTTACCCGATATTAAAGGTCGTGAGCAAATCTTGAATGTTCACCTGAAAAAATTGCCTTCAACCACAGGTGTGGATGTAAAAGTCCTTGCACGTGGTACACCGGGCTTCTCGGGTGCACAGTTGGCCAACTTGGTGAACGAAGCAGCGCTATTTGCTGCACGTCGTAACAAGAACACGGTCGACATGCATGACTTTGAAGATGCCAAAGACAAGCTGTACATGGGTCCTGAACGTAAATCAATGGTGATTCGTGAAGAAGAACGTCGTGCGACGGCTTATCATGAAGCAGGCCATGCCATTGTGGCAGAAATGCTGCCGGGTACGGATCCTGTGCATAAAGTTACGATTATGCCGCGTGGTTGGGCGCTGGGTGTAACCTGGCAGTTGCCTGAGTTTGATCAGACCAGCCATTACAAAGACAAGATGCTGAAAGAAATTTCAATCCTGTTTGGTGGTCGTATTGCTGAAGAAATTTTCATTAATCAGCAATCTACCGGTGCATCGAACGACTTTGAGCGTGCAACCAAAATGGCACGTGCCATGGTGACCAAATACGGTATGTCGGACAAACTAGGCGTGATGGTTTATGAAGATGATTCACAGCAATCCTTCATGGGCAGCCTGGGTAGCCGGACCATTTCTGAAGCGACACAGCTGGAAGTGGACCGTGAAGTGCGCCGCATTCTGGATGAGCAATATAAAGTGGCCTGGGATATCCTGGAAAACAACAAAGAGATTGCCCATGCCATGGTAAAAGCGCTGATGGATTGGGAAACCATTGATCGTGAGCAGATTCGTGACATTATGGAAGGTCGTGAACCACAGCCACCAAAAGTATATGTTGCAGAAAATCCGGTGATTGATGTAACCCCAAGCAATGGTCCAAGCACACCGCCACCATTGCCAGCCAACTAAGAATATTTTAAGAAAACCACCTTCGGGTGGTTTTTTTATGCATGAAATTTGCATGTATTTATCGGTACCTGACCCAATTGGTTAGATGAAAGGTCTATGCAAGCCATAAACCCGGACAGGAGAAAAGACAACAATTAAAGATTGTAGAAATTTTTATCCTTTGTCATATTAAAAACGCAATAAAAATACCACGTGCCACAAGCACACACATGCTATTCACCACAGACCACAAGTACAGGGTGAACAGGGGATTCTCAACATGAATAACCAATCTAATCCAAGCGCGCTAAAAGCTGCGCCTCTACCATCGATGCATCCGCTTAAACATAGTTATGTGGATGACAGCCTAGCACTGTTCTCAGGAACGCTGTTTGTCGGAATTACCCTAATTCTGTATGAACAGGCAGGTCTGCTGACCGGCAGTACCGCAGGGATTGCTTTTGTGCTGCACTATGCAACTGGCTGGTCGTTTAGTTTGCTGTATTTCCTGATTAATCTGCCATTTTACTGGTTTGCGTGGCGCAGGTTGGGCAAAAGCTTCACACTAAAAACCTTTATTTGCGTGGCCTTACTTTCTTTATTGACCTATATTGTGCCGCAATATCTGGACATTCATTATTTGCATCCACTTTTTGCGGCCATTGCCGGTGGCTTAATGCTGGGAACTGGTATTCTGTTTTTGGCCCGGCATCAATCGAGTTTGGGCGGCGCCACCATCTTGTCGCTGTATTTGCAAGACAAAGCTGGCATCAGTGCCGGTAAAGTACAAATGGCCATTGATTGTGTGGTCGTTGCATTGGCCTTTGGGGTAATGCCGTATCAGCAGGTGTTGTGGTCTATCTTGGCAGCGGTGATTATGGGTATCTTTTTGGCCCTCAATCATCGGCCGGGGCGTTATCAGGGTCAGTCATAATCTCCTGTCTTTAATAGGGGATCTATCAGCTGTTTTGTCGGACGAAAAAAATGATCCCTTTTGTGAAATTAAGCCGACTGTCCAAGCTGTTGCAATATGCAAATAAGCCGCAGTTTGACATCTAAGGCTTTACTTTACTGAATTATCCATAAGACAATATTTGCCTTATTGTGAATGAGGAGAAAAACATGCAGCTGATGCCATTACCGCAGCGTCAATGGAGCTTTGGAGCTTTAACTTTGGATCTGTCTCAGCCGCATGTGATGGGAATCTTGAATGTAACCCCGGACTCGTTTAGTGACGGGGGGCAGCACAATGAAAAAGAGCAGGCGATTGCCCGTGCCAAACAGATGATTGCTGAAGGTGCCACCGTCATTGATGTGGGGGGTGAATCGACCCGTCCCGGCGCAGCGGTGGTGGAAATTGAGGAAGAAATCCGCCGGGTGGTGCCTGTGGTCGAGGAGCTGGCCAAACTAAATGTGGTGATTTCAATTGATACTTCACAGCCGGAAGTGATTCGTGCGGCAGTAGCGGCCGGTGCACATATCTGGAATGATGTGCGGGCTTTAACCCGTCCTCAGGCGCTGGAAACCGCAGCTGAATTAAATATTCCGGTGATCATCATGCATATGCGCGGTGAGCCAACCACCATGAATAATCTGGATCAATATGAGGATGTCACTACAGATGTTATTCGTGAACTCTCGCAACGGGTTCAGGATGCACTGGATGCCGGGGTCAAGGCTGAAAACATTATGATTGATCCGGGCTTTGGTTTTGCCAAAAATGCCCAGCAAAATCTGCAATTGCTAAATGAGTTCCATAAACTGACTGACATGGGTTATCCAATTTTATCTGCCTTGTCGCGTAAACGTTTTATTGGCAGTGTGCTGGATGCCGCAGAGCCACAGCAACGTGCAGTTGGTTCAGCCACTGCGCATTTGCTGAGTATTCAGCAGGGTGCCTGTATGGTGCGTGCGCATGATGTGAAAGCCACCGCAGATACCATTAAAATCTGGCAGGCGATGCAATCGGCTTAAGGGCTGCTCTATATCATCCTGCTTTATATCATATGGGTATTCACATCTCGCTCAGTTTGGCTTTTCAGGGGCTTTGTGCTATATAGCCTGTCTTGAATTTGACCTTTTGTAGTTTTGAGTGCCTGTATGTTTACAGATTTACTTCTCCCCATGTTTGACGATGACTATTATCCCGATATTCTGGTCGCTGAAATCAAACAGTCCATTGAACAGTTTGCGAAAAAAGTCGCCAAGCCGAATTTGTCCGAGGCTGACATTTATCACTTCGCGCATGAAACGGTAAACGTCATCAACAAGATGAAACCACAATTTGAAGATCTGGATTCATCACTGGATGATACTGCGGCAGATTATATTGCCGAAGCGATGATGATGGTGCTGCAAGATGCCGGCTATTTCGAGCTGGAAATGGAAGAACTGGTATCGAATCGAGAGTGGTAAGCCGCTCTCTTTTTTTATAATGGGGTGATCTGGGTTTGAGATGATTCTATCGCTCAATCTTACAGGGTGTACAGTAAATAGCAGCTCTGTTTCGGATATGCTTTAGTCCTCTCATCTACCTGCACGACCTACTCAGTGTGTTACTCTGCTGTACGGGCGTTTCTTGATCATATTAAATGCTTGATTCATCGGCGGCATAAATGCTTGAAAAACAGCTTGGCAAGGTGAGTAGGGCGATCTGATATTTCATTTTTCTTTTTATATTTCTTTTCTTTCTATTTAATCTGTTTTATTAGGGTCTGTTGACATTTACTGTGCAAAAAAATAGCGAGAAAGTAGAATTTAATCGCCAAACCAAATCTACTCCTCGCTATGCCTCGTACAATGTTGACTGATCAACACTGGTCTAAGTTAGAAAACATTTTCCGTAATTTTCGTATTTATCTCAAACAAAATCTT
>NZ_VOXS01000009.1:0-108741 GCF_013420655.1 Acinetobacter sp. Q186-3
AGAAAATACCAGACTAAAAAAAATGTATGCTGAAGAGCGATTAAAGGCAGAGATTGTTCAGGAAGCAATGTCAAAAAAGTGGTGAAGCCATCTTGCCGACGTCAGATGGCTCAACAAGCCGTTGCCCTGCATGCGGTTAGTATCCGTTTAGCTTGCTCTGCATTTGGCATTAGTGAAACCTGCTACCGTTATCAGGCTAAACTTTGCGATGACAATGCATTAATTGCTAAACAGCTCATTGAACTCACTGAGGAAAATTCCGATTGGGGATTTGGTCTGTGCTTCTCATATTTACGACATGTTGAGAATCACTGCTGGAATCACAAGCGGGTTTACCGCATTTACTGTGAGTTGGCACTAAATCTGCGTATTAAACCGAGAAGAAGACTAAAACGGCACGCGCCTGAACCATTGAAAGAACCAATCCGAGAAAATCAGGTCTGGTCATTAGATTTTATGCATGATCAGCTGATCGATGGTCGAAAGTTCCGATTATTAAATGTGATTGATGACTACCGTCGAGAAGGCTTAGCGATTGAAGCAGGATTCTCATTACCTACAATCCGAGTTATTCGTACGTTGAATCAGTTGCTGGAGTGGCGAGAAAAGCCGTTAGTTATTCGGTGTGACAATGGCCCGGAGTTTATCAGTCATGAATTTGTACGCTGGGCAACTGAACAAGGTATTCGTATTGAATATATTCAACCAGGTAAGCCACAGCAGAATGCGTATATTGAACGTTATAATCGGACTATACGTTATAGCTGGCTAAGCAAGCATCTATTTGACACACTGGAAGAAGTACAAGATTATGCAACGAGTTGGCTGTGGCATTACAACTATGAAAGACCACACCAAGCAAACAAAGGAAAGCCACCTCTCATGGCTGCTTAACCTCTACTTTTAACTTCGGTTATTTATGGGAGGATTACCATTTTTTATTTTTATACTTTTTTTTAATTTAACATTAAAAAATTTCGTTTAATTATAAATATACATTACAAAAATATTTTAAAAAGTTACTATATCAATCAATAGCTTGAAAAAACATAAAGAGGGTAAAATGATTAATCGAGGTTCAGAATGGGCTCGTTGGGATTTACATGTTCATACAAAAGGCACAGCAAAAAATGATCAGTTCACATCATCTTCAATTGAAGACTTCTTCCAAATATTTTTTTTAAAAGCTATTGAAAATAATATTAAAGTTATTGGTATTACAGATTACTTCAATATCGATAATTATAAGAAAGCTGTTCAATATCAAGAAAATATTCACTTAAATACCTCTTTTACTCAAGATCAAAAGGTAGAAATTAAAAAAATTACACTTATTCCCAACATGGAGTTGAGAATTACACCTACAACTGGTAGAGGTACATTAATCAATCTTCATATTTTATTTAATCCCTCTATATTAGCCGACTTTGAAGAATTATTTTTAACCCAAGCTAATATGATTGTTGATCAAAGCCACCGATTTTCACTTACAAGAAGAGGCTTAATTAATTTAGGAAAATATCATTGCCCTGAATTATTACATGATGAAAACGCAGCATATAAAAAAGGAATAGAACAATTTTCATTAACACATGGAAATTTAATTGAAATTCTTGAGCAAAATAAAATCCTGAAAGAAAACTGTCTTGTCTTTGTAGCTAACAGCACTAATGATGGGGTATCAGGACTTAGATCACATGAGGAGCTATTAGCACAACAACAAGCATCAGCAAGTGAACTACGAAATTCAATTTATCGTATATCTGATGGTCTATTCTCTCCAAAACCGTCAGATCTAAAATATTTCTTAGGAGAAAGTGTTGATACAGTAGATGAAATAATCAGAAAATATGGTGCACTCAAACCATGTATCCATGGTTCTGACGCACATACTGAAACAAAGTTATTTCAACCTGATAATAATCAATTTTGTTGGATTAAAGCCGAGCCAACATTTGAAGGTCTTAAACAAATTTTACATGAACCAAAAACACGTATTCATATAGGTCCCATGATACCTGAATTAAAAAATGATTATGAAGTCATTGATCATGTAAAACTTCAAAGTGATAATGTATTCAATAATAATATTTTTTTTAATCCTAACCTAACATCTATTATTGGTGGTCGCTCTTCGGGGAAATCTACCCTTCTACAATGCCTAGCTAAAAAACTTTGTCCGACTTCATTAGAAGAAGACAGTAATCATCTTAATGAGCTATGTGAAAATCTTGAAATTATTTGGAAAGATGGAGTTCAAGATGACTCTCGTCAAATTGAATATTTTTATCAAGGACACATGTATAAAAAATCTAAAGATGAAGGTGTCGAAGAGATTGTTAAAAAACTGTTATTACAACAAAAACCAGATTTATTTGAGTCATTCGATAAAGAAAAATCTACATCTAAATTAAAGATTACTGGGGAATTATCAACTTATTTTTCAACACAAGAACAGATTGAACAGAAAAAAAGCTCTCTTCTGACCATGGGGAAAATAGAGGATGTAAATGCTCAAATTCAAACTTTATCTGAACAAATAAATTCTTTTCAAACAGGAAGTATTACTGAACAAGAATTACGAAATCATGATATTCAAAAAAATAATATTGACCATTTTGATAACAAGATACATCAAATCAATACATTAAGAGATTACATAAATAAGATAAAAAGTAATGATTTTCTTTCTATTCATAATCCAATTGAAACTTTTCAAGCTTACCCAACGGTCTCTGAAAATTTTGAACACTTGATGAGCTCTATTGAAAGCTATGCTGAAACTCAGATAAGTAATTTCACTAAAAGTGTAAATACACTTTTGGCCACAGCCTTAACAGAAGCAACTGAAGCAAAAAGAGGAATTCAATCAGATTCCCAATTTATTAAAATTTCACAATTTTTATCTCACTCTGAGAGCCTCAAGCCAATTTTACATCAGAAAACACAAGAGGAAGCTAAGGCTAGAAGAATCTCCCTGATACAACATGATATAGAGGGATTAGAGTTATCAAATGCTAATTTACTTGCATCAGTCCATAGAGAATGGCTGACTATGCTTGCATCTTATAGTGAATTAATTGAAAGTATAAATACTTTTAACGTTAGTCAGGATTTAGAAATAATTTCTAATAAAGTTTTTGAAGCTGATTCTTTTCAAAATTGGATCAAAAATTGTATTAATCAGCAAAGTGAAAAAGCTCAAAGGTATACAAATCAATCAGTAAATACGGAAGAAGAGCTTTTAGCTCTATTTGAAAATATAACGCAAAGTCTAGATGATTCATCTATCAAATTTAAACAAGGTAAGACTCTAGAAACTTTTACAAAAGAGTTTTTTGATAATACTTGGTTTAGGCTTAAATACGATGTCATTTATGACGGTGATAATTACAATGCCATGTCACAAGGTAAAAAGGCATTTGTTGTTCTAAAAATGACTCTTGATTGTAGTGATAATAAATGTCCAATTATTATAGATCAACCAGAAGATGATCTTGATAATAGAGCTATTTTTACAGAATTAGTTAAATATCTGAAAGATAAAAAGACCCAACGCCAAATTATTCTAGTTACTCATAATGCTAATGTAGTGGTTAATGCAGATAGTGAATTAGTGATTATTGCTAATCAACATGGCTCTCACAGTCCTAATACTAACGATAAAAAATTCCAGTATAAATACGGAAGTATTGAATGCTTATTAAAGGATGAGAATCCTCAAGCATCAACGTTAGATAAGAAGAGAGTCAAAGATCATATTTGTGAAATATTAGAAGGCGGTGATAAGGCATTTAAACTACGTGAAAAGAAATATAATTTCATGTAAAAAAATGAACTAGGATTTCAATCATTTATGGAATATTTACAATAAGAATTGGCTTGGAAATAATCTTTCAGATTTTTTCAAGCCAATTCACAGAAAATTACTACTATGTTGTGATGTTTTCAAATTAAAAACATAACTAACCCGAATCATGCTTAAGCCTATGATTTCATAATCTGAATTGTTGAATTATAAAATTTCTTATCCACGATTCGGGTTAACTATAATATATGAAGCAGACAAATGTTTTTATCAGTCTGAGCTTTTCATACTCAAAGGCTCATTAAGCTTATCAATACTCAATCCATATTTATGAGAATTGTATTGCCATACTACAAATTGCTCTAAAAGTTTTGAATTCTCTTTTTCTAGTCTCTCTACCTTACTTTCTAACGCATCAATTTTAACCTGAGCTATTTTCAGGCTAGCAGGGAGTTTTTGATGTTTGGCTTTTAAGATTTTTAATGCTGCTGGAGATTTTTTTCCTAGATCATAAGCATTCTTAATTCTTTCAAATTTTTGTAGTGTTTGACGAGTTGGTGCAGGTACAAGTTCTAGTTGCACTTCAATCGCTTTGCATAATCGTTCCCACGTTAACTTTTCATTTGGTGACCAATAATCAAGAATTTCAACAATATCCTGTACATTTTGATCTGTTAGATGCTGTGCCATATTAGCTCCATAAATCCAATGATAAAGAATCATGTAAAACTGACTGCTCTTCAAGCTTTTTACGTTGAGTATTCTCAATAACGGGGATACGTTTACGACCTGCTTTTTGATACGCTAAATCAAGATGTGTAACATCTTCCGAAGGCGGCAAACTTAAAGGCGTTCCATCAAGAATGTTTGGATCATCGAGTAGGGCAATCAACTGTTCACAACGTTTAATCGTAAGCTCTCTAGTCCCCAACCAAACCGTTGCACCAGTAACATTTTTACTAACAGCCTCCTTATCCTTTGCCCATAATATTTTTTCTTTTTTAAGGCGATCTTGAAGTCGTTTTTTCTTTTCCGCATCGCCCTTGATACAGACATGTTCCGTACAATTAAGACAGTTTTTATACTTGAGACAGGGTTCATCAATATAAGAATGTGTACAAAATCCAAACTCAGTAGTGTGCATGGACAACGTTGTCCTGGTATTTAGCTCCTGTAAAGTACGAGGCGTGGCAATTTGGAATGTAAATGTACTATCAGTATTTACTATTCCGACCTCATTTTTCTGCATTTCAATTAAGCCATTATTATGATCTTCAACGGTAGTGTGGTCATATACTCGATTTTGCTTAATATCAGCTCGTCCTGACCATTTTGCAAGTAATATGCTATCCATTCCATTAGTATTTGCTATCGTATTGAGAAGATGCCTAAACTGGTGGGTGGTCATACTATAATCTCCATATCCCCATCGTTGAAAAATAGATTTTGTATTACTTAATTCATTAGTTCCTCTTTTTTTTAATTTTGTCGGAGATAAGTCAGCATTTAGTCTATTAATATTGGGCATCCATAACTCTGTAGATATAGTTCCCTTATATGCATGAAACTGATTATTAAAACAAGAAAATAGAGCTTCTGACCACTTAACTTTAACTCCATTACCAGTTCTTAAAGGTACATAAGGAAAACCTTTAGGCAATCTATTTCGTAGAATAAGATTCAAATCATTTAAACAAATAACATTATCTGATATGGGAATGCCTCGGCTTCTTAAAAAAGCTATTCCAGAGTTATTTGCAGTATGTGAATTTCCATAAGATGATGAATCAAAACCCATTGCCAACAATACTTCACTACGTTTTAACAATTGATCATCAGGTACTTGAGGACAAAGCTCATGTCTCGGAAATTTATCACCCATCTCAAGTAAATATGCTAAATGTCTCGGCTTTTCTGACATCTTAATCAAACGTTCAATAGCACGTTTGACCATTGGGATCATAACACTCGGAATATATTTAATGTCATACCCATAACCCTTTTGTGCATACCACCTAATACCTAATACTTCCTCAACATTAGAACCATCTTTTACAAGCCCTAAACTGCTCTTAGAAAATGCTTGGACTTCTTCCTCGTAGATACAATTATGTTTTAGGAAAAACAACTCTGATGCTCGTTCTGGCGCAGCTAGAAGCAAGCTCACAGCACTGGTAACAAAAATATCTCTATCTGACAATTCTGAATCTTTTCGTGAGAAAATATCAGCCAATGCAAAAATAGCATCCTCATCAGGAAGTTTAGAAGCTCGATGTTCCTCTGACTCTGCATCTAACACAATTGATTTATCAGCAGGCTTTTTAATTGGACTTTTCCAATCTGGTAAAGCTAATATTTTTAATTGGCGAAGAAAGTCTAAAAGAATCTTTAGCTGTCTACCCACATGATAAGCAGAACTTGCTTTATAGTTTTCCTTTGCATTTTCAGCAGCTAAGTCAAAATCAGCAATAATCAATTTAGTTAAATCAACTTCACCATATCGGTCTAAGCATATTTGTTCTATGGCCCGAATTGAAAGAATCGTATCTTGAGTTTTTAACTTACTGTTAATTCTTTGATACTTAACATAGGCTTTGGCAAATTCTAGAATTGAATGATGCAAAAGATTTTCAGGTGATCTATCTTTGGATGAAATACCTGTTTTGACAAAGTTTACTTCGCCTTTCCAATAATTCTCATCAAATTTAATATCTTCATTTAATTCAGATAATTGTTTAACAAAATCAATAAACTGCTTAATTTCGGAGTAAGGAGATTGAATTTTGTCAGATGGGAAATATATTAAATCATCCATGATTGAACTCCTTACAAGCATCAATTACTTGCTGAACGGCAATAATTGTTCGGTCATTCACGGCAGCGATCTCAAGGCTACACCCCATCGTAATTAGATCATCCCGTTCTTTAATTAATTGCTCTAGAACTAGATGGTGAGGTGCATTTGCCCAAGGCATAAACTTGCTACACAGATAACATGCGATTGGTGCGTGATCGTTACAGTATTGATGTGTACCACATGAGCCGACATCACAATCCTGTTCTACACAAGAAATTCTATTCGCCTCCTTAACTTGTGATTGAGCCTCAATCTCATCCTTTACAACTTTCCCCTGAAAAGCATCTGCATATTTGCGTAAGCTTTCATCCATGATGGATGAGATTTGTTGTGCAATTTCAGGAACACTCTGTACATAACAGTGTGCATTTTGCGTATCATGATGATCTAACAGCTTTGCAATGACATTCACACCTGCTTTTTGCCTAGCCGCATTTGTTCCAAGCGTATAGCGAAACCGATATGCAGTGATATGTATTGGTTTACCGGTTTCTCTTGAACGGACACCAAGTTTTTGAACAGCATCTCTCAATATTTGAGTTAATTTGATAGTAGGTAAATGAATAATTTCTGTTGGCAAAATTTGAGAAATTTCTTTTTCATTGCTCCAATCTAGATTGGCTAACACCTTAATATCATAGAAAATTGGTAACTCTGAAAGCTCCTGTTCAGATACTTCTCGCTTTATTTGCTTTGCTAATTTCTGTTTTAAAATTTGAATATGTTCAAATAAGATTTTCGCAATACTTTCCCGAATTCCCACTTCATTAAAAGCAAATCGGAATCCACTAGCACCTCTAACTTTAGCTCTCGGAATGTTAAGGATATGAACTGCATTTGTATCATTAAAATTATATTTATCCGACACATATAGGTCTTTCACCTTTAATCCTGAAATTTGAATTGGTCGTCTACCAGTCGCACAAAAAACACGAATTAGAGCAGCCTCATAATAGGAAATCTTATTTTCTGCTAAGTATTCATTGGTTCTAGTGATAATTGTTTGAAATTCGAATGGGCTAAATGGACCTTCATCTGGATCAAGGGAAAGGACTGCTGCTCCTTTTTCATTGCCACTCAATCTCCATGAGTCCATTAGATCGTAAACTTCATCCTCTACTGAGGAATAACCCAAATCATATAGCTTCTTCAAAAAGACTCGTAGCATAGCTACTTTGTATTCATCTTTTTTTGCCGAATAAAAATTCTTATAGTTTAAAAGACCTTTTATTGAAAAATGGTCTTGATCAGTAACCTCAATATATTTTGCTATATATTTACCCATATTAGCAGTATGAAAACTTGAAGAATACTGAGCAAAATTACTTAGTGTAGATAAAACATCATGCTGTATATCCTCTCTCAACCTTTTTACAAACGTTAAGTTCAGCGTGACATTAATGTCTAATACCCATATTTCATCATAAATATTAAATTCATAACCTTTGAATGAGGTAAACGTATTTTGCCATTTATTTAAACTATCGTTTCTAGTTGATTTATTCATTTTCATTCTCAAATTTTTCTTGGATAGCTAATCCAACCTCTACGGCACGCTTATTCTCTGCACGTCTTGAATATCTTCTTGCACTTTGTGAGTTAGGTATCCAACCCATCAGATACGCACGATCTCTCTCAGCCTGGTCTTCTGTTATTTTTCCAGATTTAATTAAAGTCCGAACTTTATCTGTATATTTATCATTCCATGTATGCCTAAATGCATGTGCATGCACATTGAATAAAACGACTTCAGAAATTTCTGAAAAAATTTTGTCTAGTGCATTAATTGAAAGCGGCTGCCCCTTATTTGATAAAATCAAAAAGTCAGTTAGCTCTGCATTTGGTATGGTTGATCTATAATTTAAAATATAAGTTTCTAATTTTTTCTTTAAGTTTTGATTGATTGCAATTGATCGACTTCTAGTTTTAACCAACGGCTGATATAGCCTAGAATCACTTCCATCATGAGGATTACGCTTAATAGTAAGATACGATATACCACCTTTAGAGAGGTTTATATCTGTAATTTTTAAATTTAATAATTCACCTTTACGACACCCAAGATATAAAAACAAATAGATAATCAGCTCATTTCTATAAGTAATGTAATCTGAAGTCCAAATACGGTTCTGATTATCAGGATCAACTGCCTTTAAAATTTTATTTAGTTGATCAGTATCAAAAGATTTGTATTCAGCCTGAATATCCATGGACTTGCGGGGTCTACGAGATTTTAACAACCGTTTTGTACTTGTTATTGCAGATGAATGAAGATGCGTCTCAAACCACCCAATATATTCGGCAAAATTAGTTAACCGCCGATATATCAATTGTTTGGATACATAGTCCTGAGTAACAACCAATTTTGCTCTAGCTCGCTCTTTGTTATTACTTTTTGGAAAACTTATGATCTTTGTTTTTGAAGCTGTCCCACTTAATCGACTGCGATTGAAACTGGTTAAATTTACTAAAGCTTCGATTTCATTTAATTTTAAAAAATCTTTACTTTTTATCCTTTGTTCCAAGTCAATTCCTAACTTATCCAACAACTGAAACAGCAACTTAATATCTTCCAGAATAGCTGTAATAGTATTGATTGATTGACCACGATTTCTTAAATGAATGATCGTATATAAATTTGGATAAGTCATAGGAACACCATCACTATTCAAAAGAACAGCGAATCTCTCACCACCACTCATTACAAATCTTTTAACAAACATCATGGCTTTATTTAACAAAATATCTAAGTATTAAATATCATAAATTATAAGTAAAAAAATTTACAGAACCATTTCTAGTATCTGTAAATTTCTTTTGTAACTAACTGCTAATAAAGAATAATTTTGTAAACTTTACAAAAATATATCTCTAGTGTGTCTCAAAATGGTAAGTCATCATCCAAATCTGCCGGTGCAGGCGTTGCAGCAGGAGCTGGTTTCGGTTGCTGATAACCGCCCTGGTTGCCATAGCCACCACCAGCATTATTGTTGTTAAAACCACCTTGAGCTTGCGGCGCATAGCCACCCTGGTTGTTATTGCTATAACCACCGCCCTGGTTATTGTTAAAACGTGGCTGGCTAAAACCATTATCGCCCTGCTCACCTTGCTGACGACCAGAGTCCAGCATCTGCATTTGCTCGCCACGAATTTCTGTGGTGTAGCGTTCCTGACCATTCTGATCGGTCCACTGACGGGTACGCAATGAACCTTCAATATAGACTTTTGAACCTTTGCGTAAGTATTGCTGCGCGATTTCACCTAAACGGTTATGCAGCACAATACGGTGCCATTCAGTTTGCTCTTTACGCTCACCGGTGGTTTTATCGGTCCACGCATCACTGGTGGCAATAGAAAATTGAGTAAGCGAGCCACCATTCGGGAAAGTTTTTGTTTCTGGATCTCGACCTAAAGTACCAACTAAAATGACCTTATTTACACCACGCATCAGCTGTATTCTTCCTATTTGTTTCTATTATTTACTTTATAAGAGTTATGCTTAAATGGCTACCTCTTTACCCAACAAGTGCGTTAATTGTTGTCGCGCAGCATCATCAATTTGCTGTTTATCGACTTTTATATAGGCAACTTGCTGTTCAGACATCACCACGACTTCTTCAATACCATGAATGGCCAAAAGTTGAGAAGTCCACTCATCCGTTTGTTTGGCCTCAGGCAGGCGAAATACCATCGACGACAGATAACGCGGCTGGGCCAGACTAAAACTCATCAGCAGCCAAATTATAGCAACTGCAGTCAGAATACTCCAACCCATCGCGGTGTTATTCAGCAGTAACAGTTGCCCGCCAATCATGCCGCCAAAGAAGGCACCAAGGAACTGGCTGCTGGCATTGACGCCCATTGCAGTGGCTTTGGATTGAATCGGTGCCGCCTTCGATAACCAGGACGGTAACAGCGCTTCCATCACGTTAAAGGCAATAAAAAACAGGCCCAGTCCAATCAGCAGGATATATTTAGATTCAAAACCAAAAATCATCACGATCAGGCCAAGAATAATCCCGCCAATCGCGGTCAGGAAAATACCGCGCATTTTGCGATATTTTTCCGCCAGAATAATACTGGGGAAGGCAAAAAACAGACTCAGCACCAGCAGCGGCAAATACACCCAGCCGTGACTGGACAATGGCAGACCGGCATATTCAATCAGCTGCGGCGGTGCATAAATAAACATCGCCGTTAGCAGTAAATGCAGGGTAAAAACTGACAGATGCAGGCGGTTTAAATCGCCCATTTTTAGCACCTGTTTGAGCTGCGGCAGATAGCCCTGCTGGAAATTACGATGATGGCGCGTGACTTTAGGCACCAGCAGCAACATGGCAATGGCCGCCAGTCCCATAATGGTGGTCACCCAGAACAGCCCGGAAATACCAACCAGTCCGGTCAGCCACGGCCCGGCACTAAAGGCAATCACGAAGGATAAACCAATACTCATGCCCATCATGGCCATGGCTTTGGTGCGCTGTTCTTCACGGGTGACATCGGCCAGTAAAGCCATCACCACGGCAGAGACTGCGCCGCCACCGGCAATGGCCCGGCCAATGATGACCCCATAAATGGTCTCTGACATTGCAGCAATGGCACCGCCTAAAGCAAACAGTAACAGTCCAAGCACCACCAGCGGTTTACGGCTATAGCGATCAGCAATCAGGCTAAATGGAATCTGTAAGATGGCCTGGGCCAAACCATACACCCCAACCGCCAGACCAATTAAGGTCGGGGTTGCATATTGATAGGATTGCCCTGCCACCGAGAAAACCGGAATAATCATGAACAGACCCAACATGCGTAAGGCAAAAATACTGCTTAAGGCAAAAGTTGAACGGCGTTCTAAGGCATTCATCATATCAATAGGCTAAGTGCAACAATTTTGTATGCGAATATCCTACATCATTCATGCTGCAGATGCTGCGATATTCAGCACAATATTCTGCATCTGAACTACCAGTTATAAAAAAAGGTGCAATTGTTTGCACCTTCTTCAGATCAGACTGCAACTTAGTGCAGTGCCTGATGTTTTTTATATTGAATTGAGGCAAATACCGCCCAGACAATAAAGGCCACACCAATCAGGCCGGTGACCACTTCCGGGACGTGTAAACCGGTTCCGCTGGCAATCATGATAAAGGCCAGTGCACCAATCGCATAATGCGCACCATGTTCCAGGTAAATATAGGCATCCAGGGTGCCTTTTTCTACCAGATAAATGGTCATCGAACGCACGAAAATCGCACCAATCGCCAGACCGAGCATGATAATTACCACATCCGAAGTAATCGCAAAGGCACCAATTACGCCATCAAAACTGAACGAGGCATCCAGCACTTCCAGATACAAGAAGCCACCAATACCGGCTTTCACCACACCGGTTGGTACGCCATTTTCATCATGACGAATCGCATTGCCATTTTCATCGACTTCAGGTTCGCCACCCAGTAAATGACTCAATACCTGTACACCAATATAAATCACGATGCCCCAAATGCCGGCCATGGTGACTACCAGACGTTTGTCCTCAACCACATTGGCCGCCATGATCAGCAAAGCCACCAGTGCAATAAAGACCGACATGGCCGGTACGCTGGCCAGATTGGATAAACGGCGCTCAATCCAGCGGAACCAGTGGGTGTCTTTTTCATCATCGAGAAAGAAGTTCAGGAACACCATTAACAGGAAGGCACCACCAAATGCTGCAATTTCAGGATGATGCGCCATTAATTTGGCCGAATATTCTTTCGGATTATTCAGTGCCAGCTGCACCACTTCCATCATGCCCATATCGGCTGTGACGGCAACAATCACCACCGGGAAAATTAAACGCATACCGAATACGGCAATCAGAATCCCGACCGTCAGGAACAGCATTTTCCAGAAATGGTCCCAACCGCGCAGGACTGATGCGTTAACAACCGCGTTATCAAACGATAACGACACTTCCATAATGGCGAGAATGGCCGTAATGGTCAGTGCTGTGAACATGGTTTTCAGGCCTGCTTCCGGGCCGTGGGTATAGCCCCAATAAGCAGACAAACCGAGACACACGATCGTAAATGCAATAGAGAAACCAAAATGTTTCATCATGACAAATCGACCTATGACATTATTAGATAAAGAAATTCGGTAAATATTAAACTTGAATTACACCGAATGCGCCGCGTGCATCCTGCTGAAGACATGCAGGACCTCGGCGATAGAGATATGGCCGCTATTATGACGCTTTTTGATGACGATGCCAAAACACTTCGTATGCTTTTTTGTTGATTCTGATACAAATCAAAGCGGCTCATCTTTGCGGTGCAAGTATGCTAGTCTTTGGGCATTGATCTTGATGCTTTACAGGAACCGGACATGCGTTTTTCTGAACAATTGTGGCAACAGAATTTAGAACTGTATCAAAACACCCTGGCCCTACCCTTTAACCAGGAACTGGCGCGAGGCAGCCTAAGTCGTGAGGCCTTTAGCCACTATGTGATTCAGGATGCGCATTATTTACTGGCCTATGGCCGCGCGCTGGCGGTGTGTGCTGCCAAAGCCTTTGATGCCGATGATGTGATCCAGTTTGCCGAAGCCGCCAAGGTGGCGATTGTGGTGGAACGTTCGCTACATAACGGCTTTATGCAGGATTTTGGCATTAGCAAAGAACAGTTTGAAAATACACCGCTGACCCTGGCCTGCCATCATTACACCAGTTATCTGGTTGCCACTGCCTGGTCAGAAAGCTATCCGGTGGTGCTGGCCTCGTTATTGCCATGTTTCTGGATTTATGCCGAAGTCGGTAAAGATATTGTCGGTAACTCGGCCGCCAACAACCCGTATCAGGCCTGGGTCGATACCTATGCCGGCGAAGAATTCCATACTGCGGTGCGCAATGTGATTGCCACGGTTGACCGCGTGGCCGAGCGCTGTGATGAAGACACACTGGCGAAAATGCGTCAGGCCTATACCCGTGCTGCTGAACTGGAATGGCTGTTCTGGGACAGTGCCTATGCACAGCGTAACTGGCCGGGACTGGACAGCAGCAACTAATCTTTGATTACTCGCCCTGGTGCAAGATCAGCAGACTTGCACAAGGGCCGACAGCTCTCTTTCATTCTTGCGTGCTTTGATCCCCGTACTTTTTCTCCTGACAATTTTTTATCCTTATCGTTTTCAGATCTTGGCCTTTATTTGCAATCAACCGACATAATTTGACGTAGAAATACCTTAAGCCTGCACTTGAACATTTTTCATGCGCTATCATATAGAGGTTTTAAATGAATTTTCTAGGATCATTGCATGAGCCAAAGTCATATCCGTATTCGAGGCGCACGTACCCATAACCTGAAGAATGTGAACCTTGATATTCCACGCGACAAGTTTGTGGTGATTACGGGACTTTCCGGTTCAGGTAAATCTTCCCTGGCTTTCGATACCCTGTATGCCGAAGGTCAGCGCCGTTATGTCGAATCGCTCTCGGCCTATGCGCGCCAGTTCCTGTCACAAATGGAAAAACCGGAAGTCGACTCGATTGAAGGCTTAAGTCCGGCCATTGCCATTGAGCAGAAATCGACCAGTCACAACCCGCGTTCTACCGTCGGCACCATTACCGAAATTTATGACTATTTACGTCTGCTCTATGCACGCGTGGGTACGCCCTACTGTCCGGAACATGACTTGCCGATGGTGGCGCAGACCGTGTCTGAAATGGTCGATGTGGTTAAAGGTCTGGAAGAAGGTACCGCCCTGCTGCTGTTAGCCCCAGTGGTACGTGAACGTAAAGGCGAATATACCCATCTGTTTGAACAACTGCAAAGCCAGGGTTTTGTTCGTGCCCGGGTAGATGGCGAAATCATGGAGATTGATCCGCCGCCAGAACTGGACAAAAAGAAAAAACACAGCATTGAAGTGGTGGTCGACCGCTTTAAAGTCCGGGATGATTTGGGCAACCGTATTGCCGAAAGTTTTGAAACCGCTTTACGTTTAGGTGGAGATATTGCGATTTTATCGTGGATGAAAGGTGAACATCCGGACCGGGTGTTCTCGGCCAAACACTCCTGCCCGGAATGTGACCGTGCCGTGGCCGAACTGGAACCGCGCCTGTTTTCATTTAACAACCCGTTTGGTGCCTGTCCGGTCTGTGATGGCCTGGGCACACGAAGCCATTTTAGTGCCGACAAGCTCATTCCCAATCCGGAACTTTCTTTAAGCGAGGGTGCAATTCGTGGCTGGGACCGTCAGCGTCCTTATTATTATGGCATGCTGCAAAAAGTTGCCGATCATTATGATTTTTCCCTGGATACGCCCTGGAATGAACTGGACAAAGACACCCAGAAAAAATTCCTCTACGGCAGTGGCCGGGAAAAAATTGACCTGAGCTATGTCGATGAACGTGGTCGTCGTCACAACCGGGTACAGCCGTTTGAAGGAATTTTGCCGCATCTGGAACGCCGCTATCGTGAAACGGAAAGTAATTATGTCCGCGATGATCTGGCGCAGTATCTCTCCAATGCCGCCTGTGATGCCTGTGATGGTTCACGTCTGAATGAAATTTCGCGTCATGTGCGAGTCAAAGACAAAACCATCAGCCAGATTACCAAAATGTCGATTGGTGACGCCGAGCATTACTATCAGAACCTAAATCTGGAAGGTGCCAAAGGCGAAATTGCCGACAAGATTTTTAAGGAAATCCGTGAACGTCTGCACTTTCTGGTCTCAGTCGGTCTGAACTATTTAAGTCTGTCGCGCTCTGCCGAAACGCTCTCGGGTGGTGAAGCCCAGCGCATCCGACTGGCATCGCAGATTGGTGCCGGGTTAATGGGCGTAATGTATGTGCTGGATGAACCGTCTATTGGTCTGCATCAGCGTGATAATGACCGCCTGCTGGAAACCCTGATTCGCCTGCGTGATCTGGGCAACACTGTACTGGTGGTCGAACATGATGAAGATGCGATTCGCGCCGCAGACCATATTATTGATATCGGGCCAGGCGCCGGCGTACATGGCGGGAATGTGATTGCCGAAGGGACCTATCAGGAACTGGCGGCCAATGCCAACTCTCTGACCGGTCAATACCTGTCGGGCAAGCTCAAGATTGAAGTACCAAAACAGCGCACTCAGCCACCTAAACCGGATGAACAGATCAAGCTGATGGGTGCCTGTGGCCATAACCTGAAAAATGTCGATCTGACCCTGCCTTTAGGCGTGATGACCTGTGTTACCGGGGTATCCGGTTCGGGCAAATCAACCCTGATTAACCGTACCCTGCTGCCATTGGCCGCAACCCAGCTGAATGGCGCCACCACGCTCAGTGCGGAAAAGTTTGACACCATTGAAGGACTGCAATTCCTGGATAAAGTGGTAGATATTGACCAGAGTCCGATTGGCCGCACCCCGCGTTCCAATCCGGCCACCTATACCGGTCTGTTTACCCCAATTCGTGAACTGTTTGCCCAGACGCCTGAAGCCAAAGGCCGCGGTTATGCGGCGGGCCGTTTCTCCTTTAACGTCAAAGGCGGACGCTGCGAGGCCTGTGAAGGTGATGGCATGATTAAAGTCGCCATGCACTTCCTGCCGGATATGTATGTGCCATGTGATGCCTGCCATGGCAAACGCTATAACCGCGAAACCCTGGAAGTGCATTACAAAGGCAAAAATATTTCCGATGTGCTGGAAATGACGGTCGAAGATGCCATGCATTTCTTTGATGCCATTCCGGTGATTCACCGCCGTCTGGAAACCTTGAATCAAGTCGGTTTAGGTTATATCCGTCTGGGTCAGTCAGCCACCACCTTATCTGGTGGTGAAGCGCAGCGGGTCAAACTGGCACGCGAACTGGCAAAACGGGATACCGGTAAAACCCTGTACGTGCTGGATGAACCAACCACCGGTCTGCATTTCCATGACATTGCCAAACTACTGGACATCCTGCATGAGCTGCGCAACAAGGGAAATACCATTGTGGTGATTGAACACAATCTGGATGTGATTAAAACCGCAGACTGGATTGTGGATTTAGGCCCGGAAGGCGGTGCCGGCGGCGGGATGATTATTGCCGAAGGTACCCCGGAAGAGGTGGTGAAAGTGAAAGCCTCCCATACCGGAAAATTCCTGAAACCGATGTTAAAATAAAATGAAAGGGCTCTGAGGAGCCCTTTTCTTTGTTATTAGATTCACCTGAAAAATATCAAGATATATATTTAAAATATTTTTCTATTTTAATTTACGGTTTAGAGCATACTTTCCACCCTATTCCGCCCCTTCTCTTTGGCCTTAAATAAGGACTGGTCTGCCCGGCCAAACAGCTCCATCCAGCTGCCTGCATCTGCGGCGACCCCGGCACTGACAGAAATATTTAATGGCGTGTCCAGTCCCGGCAGGGTCAGAACATTCTGGCTAATTTCCTGACGTAATTTCTCGGCAATACTCAAGGCCCCGTCCAGATCAATCTGCTCAATCAGAATCAGGAATTCATCGCCCCCATAACGCACAATCAGGTCAGATGAACGCACACTGTATTTTAACACTTCGGCAATTCCCTGAATCACCCGGTCACCGACAATATGCCCATACTGATCATTGACCTCTTTAAAGTCATCAATATCAATAATAATTAAACCGGTTTGATGGAGCTTGTCCGGATTCTGATTCAGATATTGAATATATTCTTCTAGCGCCAGACGATTGGAGACTCCGGTCAGGGTATCGGTATTCGCCATATTACGTAGCTGGAATTCTAGCAAATCCCGTTCAGCCAAGCGTGCCTGCAACTGCTTGAGTGCAGCAAATAAAGAGGTGGGTGAGGAATCTGGAGCTGTGGCCGTCTGCGGCTGGGCTTCAGATAACTCTAAAATCAGATCTCGCGCTTCAATTAAAGGTTTAAATACCTTAAAACGCGCATAGACCATGGTAAACAGCGCTGCCAGCAAGGAAATAATCGACACCGACAGCGTCAGGATAAACTGCTGCCAGGCAGCATGGCGCTCCTGCTGGGCCAGCCAGACACTATAATCCAGCAGATATTTCTGCAGATTCACCACTGTCGTAAATTTATCGACAATCTTCAGAGTCAATTCAATTCCGCTTAATGAATACGGGCGCGCATGCAGACTTTCTTCAATCAGCTGGCTGACAATAGGAACCCCCTGATCCAGATATTTTTGTTTAACCTGTTGATGCAGTCCCAGGTATTCAGGCGTTTTGTGCTGTTCAGGCTGAATCGAGTTGACCAGATCCCATAAATAATAAGATTGCCGCTGGCTCTGTAAGGAATAAGCCAGGTTCTGTTCAGGAATTGGTTCTTTAAAAGTCACGGCCGCCATAATCGTCGAGGCCAGACGTCCGGCCTGATCACGTAAATCGGCCAGTACCAGAATCAGACTATAGGACTCCGACAGCATGGTCTTTTTGCCTTCCGACTGCATCATGACATGCTTCAGCACCTCATAGACTTCATCCCAGGCACGAAACATGGCCTGAATGGCCTGATCCAGCTGTGCTGAACTGCGCTGGGCATAGGGTTGTGCTGCATAGGCATCCACCGCAGCACGTCCTTTTGCCAAAGCCGGTTTTAAATCGGTGGTCAAGGCATTGGCCTGTGCAGCAAAACCGGCGCTATTTAACAATTGCATGGTGTGTTCAATCTGCAGATCGACCCGCTCTCGAAACAGGGTCAGCTCTTTCAGGTTGGCACTGAGTTCATCTGGAGTACTGGACATGACCTTATTGGCCGGACCACGTTCGCGTGAAATCTCATTGGCCAGATCGGCCACATGACGTAAGACTGAAATTTCGGTCAGCACCACATCGGACTGCTGATAAGAGCGATAACTCTTCAGCGTCACCGGAACCGAAATAAACAGAATCGACAGGATGATAATGAGCATAGAAATAAACAGACGCTGCTTAGTATTCTCTGAATGCAAGCGATGGGACATGTTTATAACCTCACTACCATGAGCATGAACTGAACGTATTGAATCAACAAAGGCAGAGCAACGACCTGAAGCGGATGACCACACTGCTGAGGAAAAAATAACAGGACAGCGGTAGCGTTCATTCAACTATAAGTCGAATAAATCAACAAGATAACTAAAAAATTGTGACAAGGTTAACAAATTTATTGATTAAGTTGAATAAAAACCGACGAAATTAGAGTAAGTTTCTATTTTTTTGAAGGGCAACCGAGATTGCATTCTCTTAAAAATTAAATATAAGCCAATGATTTATATAATAAAAATAAGGTTTTAAAAATTGTATAAAAAATTAAAGAAAACATTTTACAGCTGCATCAAATAAGTGCATAATGCACCGCATTGGGGCGACTTTAGATATTCCTCAGCAGAATTTTAAATTTTCCCGCAAATTTTGGCTAAAAAATCCCGGTTTTCGTTGAAAACCGGGATTTTTTTATGGTCATATATTCAATAGCGCTTTTTAATTCAAGAAATATTGCACCAACATAGTGCACAATAAATTTATACTTAAGCGGTTTTTAATCCTGACTACAGGATTCAGGCATAAAAAAAACCCAGCCTTGGGGAAAGCTGGGCATATAAAAAGTAAAACTTTGTGGAGAATCTCAGTGCAGTTCCTCTAACCTCTAGTCCTGCATCAAGAAAAATCATGACCGAAATCACAATTTCGATAAAGCCAACCAAACGGTATAACTTTATCTAGCCATTATGATACTTATCACACTTTTTGTAAAGCCTATTAAAATAGTCTACTTTTAGTTTAACCAGTATTAATAGTCAGCGAATTTAGACCTATAAAAACCAGAAAACGTAGAAAAAAAGTAAAGCGTTATCAATTTCAGCTACATAATCCTGGTCTTAAGTTTCATTTTTTAAGCTTTATGCACTGCTTTTCACATTTTTATTAGATTGCTTTTATAGATAATTTATATTGAATCAATTCATATTAACTATAAAGAAAAGTGAGGCAGCAAACACTTTTCTTTCGCAAATGAGATTTAGCCGCTTGTTCTTTATACACTTTTTAGGTTGACAACAGATTTATCAATTGACTACTTTTTCGCCTATACATATTTTAGAGCAATTACTCAACTAAATAATCTCCTTTGTCTTCATTGACTTAATAAATTGTTACAATACAATGCCTATTGTTTAATCCATTTTTAACAAAACTGGTAACTATCATGAAAAAACTCGGTTTAGCCACAGCTTTATTATTAGCCATGACCGGTGCTCAAGCGTACCAATTCGAAGTTCAAGGTCAATCAGAATTCATCGACAATACTGCAAACAACAATGACTTCTCTGGTGCAATTCAAGGTACTTACTACTTCAAAAATGTTGATTCAACTAAAGGTCCTTTAGCTGAAGCTGCGTTTTTAAACCAAGCATCAAATGTTTCTTTAGCTTATAGCTATGGCGAACTTCAAGAAGATGGCGAGCGTGATGTTGTTCATGCTTATGGTGCTAAAGCTGAAGCATATGTTCCGACAAAATTTGTTCCAGCCTATGCAAGCGCGTCTTATAACCATACCATCGTAGACAACAAAACTGGTTTTGCTGATGACAATGGCGACCGTTATGCCTTAGAACTTGGTGCATTAGTAGCGCCAAACTTCCTGGTTGCTGTAGGTTATACCAGCGTTGCAGACCAAGCGTCTTTAGATGCTTTCAACATTGTTGCTAACGGTGTTGCTAAAGCAGGTCTAGAATCTGCAACAATCGCAGACGATCAAGATGCTATTACTGCACGTACTAAATACGTGGGTGCAATTGATGGTACAAACATGGCAATCGGTTTTGAAACTGGCCTTGTTTACGGTGAAAGCACAGCGTACAACCTAAAAACTGATCTTTACTTAACGCCTGCTCTTAGCGTTGGTGCATCTTACATGGAGTCTAGCTACAACAACTCTCCAGACAAAGCTTGGGGTGCAAACGTAAATTACTTCATCACTCCTGCTGTTTCTGTAGGTGCAAGCTATGTAAATGCTAACTTCGAAGCTGCTCAAGCTGGCGAAGAAGATGCAACAGTACTTGATACTCAAACTGTTGGCTTAAATGCTAAATTCCGTTTCTAATCTGATTTAGAAACTGATGTAAAAAAGACGCTCTATGAGCGTCTTTTTTTGTTTGAAAGAAATGATTATTCCGGACTACGCACAATACTCAGGAAATATAAATGCCGTTCATATTGATCCAGAATATCCTGTAGTAAATCTTCCTGGGTCCAGTCCATCACATCGTAGTTCTGCCCGCCCTCTCTTAAAAATACCTCAGCCTGATAAAACGGCGCATCGGCCGTGACTTCTGGCATAAAGCTCGGCGGCACAGTTTCACGGGACACCACCTGATAAATAAAGTTAATCTCATGCTGATGATCGACCTTTAAACGCAGGCCATCTTCCAGCGAATCAATCGACACAGTCAGATGCCGCTTCTGGAACTCCTTCTGAATATTCTCAAAAGCCTGCTGTACCTGAATCTGAATATACTGTTCTACCTCAGCCTGGCTATGCGGATAATGCATGATCAGCCCCAGACGCTGTTGCCAGCTGCGTGGATTATGAATGGCGCGCGGCGTAATCCGTGCTTCCTGCAAGGCATTCATTTTGGTGACATCTAGCCGTAGGGCTTTGAGCAGGCCCCAGCACATCAGCAGCAGAATGAGGGTAAATGGCAAGGCACTCATAATGGTGGCCGACTGGAGCGCACTCAGGCCACCGGCCAATAGCAGGATAATCGCCAGCACCGCCATCAATACGGTCCAGAACAGCCGTTGCCAGACCGGAGAATGTTCCGTTTTTGCAGTGAGAAAATCTGTGACCAGCGCACCTGAATCTGCCGAAGTAACAAAAAACAGCATCACCAGCAGGGTCGCCAGCAGACTCATGATGGAGGCAAAAGGCAGATTACTTAAAAACTCAAACAGGGCCACCGAGGAGTCCTGCTGTACTGCGGTCATCAATTGCAGATTCGCTTCATGCAAAATGCTATACAGCGCGGCATTGCCCATAAAACCCATCCAGACCAGGGTAAAACCAGTCGGAATCAGCATTACCCCCACAATAAATTCACGGATACTGCGTCCTTTGGACACCCGGGCAATAAACAGTCCCACAAATGGCGACCAGGAGATCCACCAGGCCCAGTACATGATGGTCCAGCCCCCAATCCAGCCACTCGGTTGATAGGCATATAAATTGAAGGTCATATGAAACAGATTCGAGGCATACTGACCAATATTCTGAATGGTGGTTTGTAGTAAATAGATACTCGGCCCCGTTATAAATACAAATAACAGCAGCACCACCGCCAGCACCAGATTCAGCTCTGACAGCCGTTTAATACCTTTGTCCAGACCAAAAAACACCGATAAAGACGCCATGCTGCTGACCACAATAATCAGGATCATCTGGGTACTGGCACTTTGTTCAATCCCGAATAAATAATTCAGCCCCGAATTGATCTGAGTCACACCAAAACCTAAAGTGGTGGCAATTCCGAAGACAGTGCCGAGCGTGGCAAAGGTATCAATCCCATCTCCGAGCGGGCCGTAAATTTTTGAGCCAATCAGCGGATACAGGGCCGAACGGACTTTTAGCGGCAGATTGTGCCGGTAAGCAAAATAAGCCAGTGCCAGCCCGACCAGCGCATAAATGGCCCAGGCATGAATGCCCCAGTGGAAAAAAGAAATGCGCATCGCCTGCTGCGCTGCCTGGATGGTGGCCGGCTCACCGACCGGTGGTGAAACATAGTGCATCACCGGTTCAGCCACGCCAAAGAACATCAGGCCAATGCCCATCCCGGCGGTAAACAACATTGCAAACCAGGAACCCTGATGATATTCCGGCTGGCTATGATCCGGACCGAGCTTGATTTTGCCTATATCGGACAGCGCAATATAAATCAGCAGAATCAGGAATACCGCCACCGACAGCACATAGAACCAGCTAAAAGAATCGGTAATCCACTGGTTCATGCGCTGGGTCAGCAGTTCAAAACTATTGGGCGCCAGCAGCACCACCGCCAGAAAAATCGCAATAACCGCGACCGTACTGATAAATACATTCGGATTGATATTGCCCCACCAGGGCAATTTTTCGGAAGGCATAACTCCCCCATTTTATTTTTAAAGATGATAGACAGACGCTTTAGGTCCGGGCAGCATTCACCGCAAAGGTGAACAAAAGATGAGTGTCGTGAGCTTAAACTCGCGCACAGCTTAGTCCTCTCGCAGCAGAAACACTATTGAACTGCTGTAACACAATAGCCCAAGCCGATGATTAATCTTTATTTCTGGGCAAATGACGAATGTATTGCAGGGCAATCAGCCGGGAAACAATTAAGGCCAGATACATCACCCCGCAAAACATTTGCAGCATGGCAATCACCCGTACTGCCGGACCAATCGGCATCAGGTCAGACAGGCCGGTGGCAGACTGCAAACTGAAACTCAGAAACAGTAGATCCAGCCAGCTTTGTAAATCTGGTTGGGTCGGATGATAAAAACTGGAAGGATCCAGTATCTGGCAAATATTGTAAACAAAGGCAAACGCCCAGGCAATTAAGGTGAATACTGCGCCGGCGGCAAACAGTTCATCGCGAGTCAGGTAACGGTCTTCAAACATATAACGCAGCAAACCATAGGCCGCACTTAAATAGGCCGCGGCTTCAAAGGCATGACTAATCACCAACACGGTCGGGTTATTAACCCCCAGCACAATCAGCAGAGAAAAGAACAAGGCGCCCGTGACAAAGCTCAGCCCTAAAAAAGTAAACATCGGGGTCTGGCGAATGACTTTGGCAATTAACAGCAATACCACCACACCCAGCATCCAGATCAGCACGCGATAGGTGGCATGATGACTGAGCAGCGACAACACGAGAATAAAAAACTGCATTAACAGCAGCCAGGCCGAAGGCAACAGCCGGAATCCTTTCCATAAATCAATGAATGCTTGCATGGGCACATCCTGGGTATCTTGGTGTAATGCGGACATCACTTTCTTTTTTGTTCTGATTACCATAGCATGCTTAAAAGCGCAGACAGATCACTCCTTTGTATGAAAATTACAGAAAAAGTACGTCAAGAAATCACCCAGATTGAATTCCGGGATGACCTTTCTCAGGATAAAAAAATTGCCAAAATCACCCATCTGGCCTGTGCCACCTGTGCCGGTGTCGCCATTCAGCCCCTGCCTTTTGCCGATATTCTGATTCTGACACCCTTACAAGGCTACTTTGCCAGCCGGATTGCTGCCATTCACGGCATTAAACTGACCGACAATGAAGCGCTGGACTGGGTCAAGGAGCTGATCGGGCTGGTGGGTTTGGGCATCGCCGCGCAGCAGATTGCACTGGGGGTCTGGAAAACCGTGACCTTTGGCTTTGGCGGCCTGCTGACCATTCCACTGGTCTACGGCCTGACTTTTGCGATTATGAAAGTGGCTGATCTGTATTTTTCCCATAAAGCCCGTAATGAAAAACTCAGTGAGGAACGCATTAAAGCGGTATGGAAACAGGCGTTCCAGCAAGGTAAAAAACAGGGACAGGCTCAGGCAGAGCAGCTGCAACAGCCAGAGGATTAAGCCATGACCCGATCGTCCTCTCCGATTCACTATCTCCGTAAAAATTTTGATGCACTGGCCATCACCACCGTATTGGCCAAACTGGCCTGGAACGCGCGCATGCCGCAACTGACTGAAGCGGATCAGGCGGTACTGGCTGCATTAAGACGCAGCCATGCTGAACTGGCAAACGCCCCTCTGGAAGATATTCAGGCTTATTTACAGGGTTTTGATGAACAGCAGATTGTCGGGCTGGTATCGACGGTCAAAGGCATGTTGCATGACATGGAATTTGTACGGCTGGACCATGAAGATGGCGACAGTCTGTATGCCGCGTATCTGGACCAGCGCGACCATACCGATTTTGATGTGCTTCTGGCCGATCAGCACAGTGGTGAAAGCTGGCAATTGCAACTAAAAGCCATCGAAGGTACTGGCACCGGAAAAGACTGGATTGCTGCCCCTCCTGAAGAAACGCTGCTTACCACTGAAGAAATCGCGACACAGTTGGGTCTGGAAAGTTCTGGTCTCAGCACCAAAGAGCTGACCCAGAGTGTGGAAGATGCGATTGATGTGATTGTCACCGCCAAAGACCCGAATGATGAACATTTCTGGGACTACTTTCCGGCCATCTCCGTGGCCAGTGTTTCACTGGCAATTTATGAACTGTTCCGGCGCTATCAGCAGCAGGAAATCAGCTGGTCAGAATTTAAATGGATGGCGGCCAAAGTATCTGGCATCAAGGTCAGTAAAATTGCCTTTATTGGTCTGCTGTTGGGTCTACCGGTGGTCGGTCAGGTCACGGGTGCCTACCTGGTCGCCAAGCTGTTACTGAATGCCAAAGCCACCTGGTTTGAAAAAGAATCAGCGCTGTATCGCAAACTACAGGCCTACTGGGCCAGCAAGCAAAAACCGCAGCCATAAAAAAGCCCCTTGCGGGGCTTTTTTTAGGCATATCTGCTCATCTTAGTGATCAGATGCACCTGAGATACCAATACCGGTTTGTGAGCGGACAAACTGTGCATCGAATGCTTTACGTTCCGCTTGTGCTTGCGCAGAGTTATCGGTAATCGAGAACAACCAGCAGCAGAAGAATGACAATGGCATTGCGAAGATTGCAGGACCGTTAAATGGCACCACTGGTGTATCAGAAATTGCCAGCGTATCGACCCAAACTGCTTTCGACAATACGATCAGCACGACAGCAGACACCAGACCTGCAACACCACCAATCACCGCACCACGTGTGGTTAAACCTTTCCAGAACATCGACAGAACCAGTACCGGGAAGTTCGCACATGCAGCTACCGAGAATGCCAGACCCACCATGAACGCAACGTTTTGTTTCTCGAACAGAATACCCAGAATCATCGCGAAGATCGCTAAACCTAAAGTTGCGATTTTAGACATGCGCAGTTCAGATTCAGGTGTAGTTTGACCTTTCTTGAATACGTTGGCATACAAGTCGTGAGAGATTGCTGAAGCACCTGACAGGGTCAGACCGGCAACCACCGCAAGAATTGTGGCGAATGCAACTGCTGAAATGAAGCCCATGAACAGGTCGCCACCGACTGCGTCAGACAGGTGTACCGCCGCCATGTTGTTACCACCCACCAGCTCAAGCTTGCCAGTGACTGCCATTTTTGCGATATCCAGGAATTGCGGGTTGTTGGCCACATACAGGATCGCACCGAAACCAATGATGAAGGTTAACAGGTAGAAGTAACCAATAAAGCCGGTTGCAACCACAACAGATTTACGTGCTTCTTTGGCATCTTTTACCGTGAAGAAACGCATCAGGATGTGTGGCAAACCTGCAGTACCGAACATTAATGCCAGACCCAGTGAGATCGCATCAATCGGGTTAGATGCCAGGCTACCTGGACCCATGATATTCGCTGCATCAGCCAGGCTCAGGTCATGTACCTTCGAGAACACCTGAATTGATTGTTCAAACATATTGGTGAAGCTGAAGCCCACGCCTTTCATTACCATGAAAGCCATGAAGGTTGCACCAGACAGTAACAGTACCGCTTTAATGATCTGTACCCAGGTCGTTGCCAGCATGCCGCCGAACATAACGTAAGCCATCATCAATAAACCAACCAGCACAACTGCGATGTTATAGTTCAGACCGAACAGCAGTTTGATCAGCTGACCTGCACCCACCATCTGTGCAATCAGATAGAACGCCACGACGACTAGCGAGCTGAATGCCGCCAGGGTACGTACTGGTTTTTCTGATAAACGGAAGGAAACTACGTCAGACAGGTTGTATTTACCCAGGTTACGTAAACGTTCTGCAATCAGGAACAATACGATTGGCCAGCCCACCATGAAGCCCAGTGAATACAGCAAGCCGTCGAAGCCTGACATAAACACCATGGCGGAAATACCCAGGAAAGACGCAGCCGACATATAGTCACCGGCAATGGCCAGACCGTTTTGGAAACCTGAAATACCACCACCGGCAGTATAGAAGTCTTTGGTATTGGTGGTTTGTTTCGCCGCCCATTTGGTAATGAACAGGGTCGCACCCACAAAGATCAGGAACATGATAATTGCAGGCCAGTTGGTGGCTTGTTGTTCTGCTGCGCCCAGATCAGGTGCGGCGAAAGCCATACCTGACATCATCAACGCAGAAGCTGCAGCAGCTTGCGCCTTCAATGAAGTCCATTTCATCTTAGTCTTGTCCTTTTTGTTGTGCAATTGCTTCTACTTCACGCATTGCTTCTTCATTCAGTTGATCCAGCTTGTTATTCGCAATATAGGAATACACTGCACACAAAATGAAAGATAACACGATGATGCCCAGACCCAGTGGAATACCCCAGGTCGTCACGCCACCAGAAATGGAAGATAATAGAAACTCTTTGTTATAGCCAACTAACAACATGAAGCCGACATAAACGATTAACATGATTGCGGTAAGCGTCCAGCTAAGATTACGCTTTTTTGCAACCATTTCTTTGAATTTTGGATTGTGTAGAATTCGATCTACTTGAGCCTCATCCATAGTTTTACTCCTTGAAACGCCCAGCCTTAGGCGTAATTTTTAATTCGAATTATATTCATGATGAAAACTAACAAGTTTGTAGGGTGCTTGTAATTTAGACTTTGGTCGTTAAATTTTGAGCAATTCAAACTGATGCGTTCACGAATAGAGTATTATAACGCGAGATAAATACACCGCGGGTATTATGAACAGCTGGCTGATTATCGGGGTGTTAGCCCTTTATATTGCATTACTTTTTATTTGTGCATTTTTTGGTGAAAAACATGCGAGCCGCCTCAGTACGCGCGGTCGTATGCTGCTGTTCAGTCTGACCTTGGGCGTCTACTGTTCATCCTGGACCTTTTACGGGGCCACTGGTGCAGCGGTGCGTGAAGGCATTATCTTCCTGCCGATCTATTTAGGGCCGCTCTTGTTCGTGGCGGTTGGCTATGACATCTGGCGCCGTTTGGGTCGGGTCCGGCAACATCATGCCATTTCCTCGATTGCCGACTTCGTGGCAGCGCGATATGGCAAAAGTGGTGCCCTGGCCTCGCTGGTGACCATTCTGGCAGTCATTGCGATTATTCCCTATCTGGCCCTGCAGTTACGCGCAATTGCCTTAAGTGCTGCCGTAATTCTGGATCAGACCACCCATGTCGAAAGTACCACCAATGGTGTACTGTTTTTAACCGCGCTGCTGGCAATTCTGGCGATGCTGTTTGGCACCCGGCAAATTGCCAACACCGAACAGCACGGCGGTTTAATGCTGGCGGTGGCGTTTGAATCTTTCGTCAAGCTGTTTGCCCTGCTCTGTGTGGCCGGTTTCTTTGTCTTTGAATCGGCCGATAACCTGAAGCAGATCAGCAATGATGTGGCCCAGACCTTCCATGAAGTGCAGCTGTTGGGCGTACCGGAAACTTTCTGGGTGCAAACCCTGCTGGCCGCACTGGCGATTATCTGCTTGCCACGCCAGTTCCACGTGGCGGTGGTCGAATTACGCGATGAAAAACATATTCGCGGGGCACGGCGCTGGTTTGCCGTTTATCTGATTTTAACCACCATCGCGATTATTCCAATTGCCAGCTGGGCCTTACATGCCGCGCCGCAATATCTGATGATTCCGGATGTCGCGGTGCTGTCCTTACCGCTCAGCTATAATCAGGAATGGCTGACCTTACTGGCCTTCCTGGGTGGTTTTTCGGCTTCAACCGGGATGTTGCTGGTGTCTTCAGTGGCGCTGTCGATCATGCTCAGTAATGACCTGATCATGCCGGCGCTGTGGCGCTCGGGCCTGATTTCGCGTCATGACAAACGGTTGCCACTGGTGCTGAAATTCACCCGCCGCATCTGTATTCTGGCGGTGATGCTGCTTGGCTTCCTGTTCTTCCATTTCTTTAATGATATTGACCAGCTTTCGGTCTTCGGTTTACTGGCCTTTAGTGCGGTAGCGCAGTTCTCCCCGGCCCTGATTGGCGGGCTGTACTGGCGCGGCGGCAGTAAACAGGGTGTTTATGCCGGCCTGATTGTCGGTTTTATCATGTGGGCCTATACCCTGCTCTGGCCAACGGTTTTACGCAGTCTGCCAGAACAGTTCTCGGCGATTACCCAGTATTATTTAACCGTCGGTCCGTTTGGCATTAATGGTCTGCGCCCGGAAGCGCTATTAGGTTTTGAATCTTTTGCGCCGCTGACACATGGTGTGGTCTGGTCACTTGGTCTGAACCTATTGCTGTATGTCTGGGTATCGCGCATGTTCCGCCCGAGTGTGGCTGAACAGATTCAGGCTGAAAGTTTCTTCTACTATGAAACCAAGCCGCTGCCATCGCACACCACCAGCAATGAAGTCAGCTATTCGCATCAGGATGTGGCGCGTTTAAAAGTCGGTGACCTGATTACGCTGGCCAAACGCATTACCGGCGATGAGCCAACCATGCAGGCCTTCCGGCAGTTCAGTGAACAGAATAATGTGGTGCTGAATGAAAACAGCAATGCCAACGGCATGTGGTGGCGTTTTACCGAACAGTACCTGGCCGGCACCATTGGCGCGGCATCGGCGCGAACCCTGCTCACCACGGCGATGGTCAACAATGGTCTGGCGCTAGGTCAGGTCGCCAATATTCTTGACCAGGCCTCCCAATGGCAGCGCTTTAACCAGAACCTGATCATGACCATGATCGACCACATGACCCAGGGGGTGAGCGTGGTCGATGAAAACATGTGTCTGGTGGCCTGGAACAATCAATATCTGAAACTGTTTGATTATCCAAAAGATATTGTCTATGTCGGCTGTCCAATTGCCGACCTGATCCGCTATAACGCCGAGCGCGGCGAATGTGGCCCGGGCTCGGTGGAAGAACACGTGCGTAAACGGATTCACTGGATGAAAGTCGGCAGTGCGCATGAGTTTGAACGTATCCGTAAAGATGGCCGCGTGATTCAAATGCGCGGTAATCCGATTGAAGGCGGTGGCTTCGTGACCACCTTTGCCGATATTACCGCCTTCCGTGAAAATGAAGCGGTCCTTGAAGCACGTGTACAAGACCGTACCCAGCAATTGGCCGATGCCCTGGCCGAACAGCAGCTGGCGCGCGAACAGGCCGATAAAGCCAATATGTCCAAGAGCCGCTTTATTGCCGCGGCCAGTCATGACCTATTACAGCCGATGCACGCAGCCCGTCTGTTCAGTACCGCGCTAGAGCAAAGCATCCAGTCGGATGATGACCGCAAAACCTTGCAGCAGCTGGATCGTGCCCTGCATGGCGCTGAAAGTATGCTGTCTGCGCTGCTGGATATTGCCCGTTTAGAAGGCGGCACCATTCAGCCGAAACGTCAGCCTTATCCACTGCATGACTTGCTCAGTGATCTGGAACTGCAATTTAAATCCATTGCCGCGCAGCGGGGCATCCAGTTTGCCGTGCATGATGCCCAGTTCTGGATTGACACCGATCCGCAATGGATTCGCCGGATCATCCAAAACTTTGTCAGCAATGCACTGCGTTATACCGCCAAAGGTAAAGTCGTGGTCGGGGTATTACGTTCTGCACAGCGTCCGCAGCATATCCGCATCGGGGTCTGGGATACCGGTCCCGGCATTGCCGAAGAACAGCGCATTAAACTGTTCCAGGAATTTGAACGTTGCGGCCATACCTCGCCGTGGGGTGAACAGGGTCTGGGCCTCGGTCTGGCCATTGTGCAGCGTATGACCAGCCTGCTGGATTATCCGGTCTATGTCTATTCCACTCTCGGACAGGGCTCCTGCTTCATGATTGAAGTACCGGTGGTGGATGCACCTAAAGCCGTGGCTGCACCGGTTCAGGCCGTACCGCTGAAAACCAAGGCCTATAAAATTCTGTGTCTGGATAATGATGAAACTATTTTAGAAGGCATGGCGACCTTATTGGGCAAATGGGGCTATCAGGTCTTTAAAGCCACCGAACCGGAACAGGCCCTGGAGATTATCCAGCAGGAAAATATTCAGGTCTGGCTGGTCGATCAGCATTTAAATAACAATAAAGTCGGTCTGGACTTTATTCTGGCCAACCGTCAGGAAAATGTACCAGTGGCATTAATTACCGCCGATTCGGATCCGGAATTACCGCAGCGTCTAAAAGAGCTGAATATCGTGTTGCTGAAAAAACCGCTGAAACCGGCCTCCTTGCGAGCCTGGTTATCCGGTCTGAAAATTTCAGCTTAGGCTGACATATTTTGAAACCTCTTTGCGGCTTCGGTAACAAAGAGGTTTTGTATTTTGGGCCTGAAAATGGCGATTTATTGCAGCCCGCTAGGCAAAACTGCTCAAAACAGGCGCTATCTGCCTGACAGCCATTGGCAGAAAATTCCATTGAATTATTTACTATGGCAAAGGCTACCAAAAATCTCAGTGTACAGCTGTATACCTGGTTACAAAATTTTAATCTTATGATTTTTAAAATTATTTTTTGATTAAAAAATACGCATTAGACTTTAGTCGCATATCTGATATGTAGCAATACGCGCATAAAAAAGACATTAAAAAGAAAAGATCAGTGTTTAGTCTGGAGATGAGCCCCTGAACGTCCTGTCCGGAGCTGATCATCATCCAGCCTAGAGGAGTTTTTTGATGAGTCTTTCAAGCGCAGTACAGCAAGGTCATGAGCAGAACCAACAGTTTCACCGTCAGTATGGCGCCAATGCCCTGTTGCCGGCCATCGACTGGAAAACCCTGTTTCAGCACAGCAAATTAGAACATGCGCATATTGAAGCCCTGAATACCATTTATCAAACCGCTGTACCGCTGGCCTTACAGGTCTTTGATGAACTGCATTTTGATGTATTTAGTCCGGCAGCCTATAAACCACAAGGACTGGGCCTGTTTGAAAAACTGTCTGAACAGGAACAGAAACTGCTGCGTTCGCTGGAAACTGAATGTGACTGTCTTGGTGCCACCACCCGTCACCAGATCTGGAGCATGCTGCTGCGCGGTGGTGCGGTCCTGGTATTTAAAGCCTGGCTCGGCAAAGTCAAAACCGATAAAACCGAACTCGATACCAGCCAGTTTGATGAACTGTCCGATTTACTGTTTATCAAAACCCCGCCGCATGAACTGGCACAGCGTTTAGGTGTAGATATTCATTCCCATGAAGATCATATCTTCCTGATGTATGGCAATGATGTCTATTTGGACCGTTTTAACAGTCTGGAAACTGCCGCGCTATTTGTCGATTTAGGCGTCTATGATCCGGCATTTTTAAGCCTGCGCGATGACCGTATTGCCGACCACTTAAAATCTCAGGACTATGTGACTCAGGAACAGATTGATGAATTGCAATGCGCTTTGAATCCGCTGTTCTGTACCGATGCCACACCGAAACAGGATTGTCTGGCTTAAGCCTTAGCCGATCTGCAAAACAAAAAGGACATCATTTGATGTCCTTTTTATATATTTTTCAATATTTAGATTTTCTTTTCTTCAATATTCAGCGCATTAATCGCCAATACCGCCTGGGTACGGTTTTGTACGCCCAGTTTACGGAAAATCGCCGTCACGTGTGCCTTAATGGTCGCTTCAGAAACATCCAGTTCATAGGCAATCTGTTTATTCAGCAAACCTTCAGCCACCATCATCAACACACGGAACTGCTGCGGCGTTAAGGACTGAATCCGCTCTGCCAGTGCAGTTTCATCGGCAGCACGCGGGTCAAAATTGACATTGGCCGGCAGGTTTGGCGGTAACCAGATTTCGCCTTCCAGCACCTGACGAATCGCTTCGCCAATATGGCTTGGGTGGGCAGATTTTGGAATATAACCCATGGCACCATGCGCAATGGCACGCTGGATAATCGACACTTCTTCATGTGCCGACACCACAATAATCGGAATTGAAGGATATTGTGCACGCACATGCACCAGCGCCGAGAAACCCGAAGCGCCTGGCAAATTTAAATCGAGGAGAACAAGATCAGGTTCAGGTCCTTTTTCTAAACGTTCATAGAATTCATTGACTGCAGCAGTTTCATGAATTTGAGCTTGCGGTAAGCTATAGCGTACAGCCTGAATTAAAGCATGACGAAACAGCGGATGATCATCAACGATTAAAATATTCATAAGTGACGTGAGAGATCTTGTGCACAATGGCTCCTATTCTACCCATACAAATGCGGTTAAGGATATGCAAGAGTGAACTATTTTTGGCTTAAACGAGATTTTTTGTCCGATTATTCATATTTTCTTACATTTTCTTAAATCTGAGATAGGAAATCTGATTTTGATATAACATTTATCAGCCTGATTCAGATGCTTATCTGAGTCGCATATAAGTATAAATTTCAATTATTTATTTCATTAAATTTAGTTATTAATTGCTCATTTTAAAGTTATCTGAAAAACAGATAACTTTTCTGTATTTGCTTATTTTACAGGGTAATTCAACTATTGATTAATAACAGACATTCCGAGATCAACCACAATTCAGGTAAGCCTATGTCTGTTTTCAATTCAACCAAACCACTCAATATTGTCGCAGTATCGGGCGGCTTAAATCATCCGTCTAAAACCGAAGCTTTGGTGCAAGCCATTATTGATGAACTGGGCGAAGCCACCCCGATTCAGGTGCATTTTATTAAATTCAGTGAAATTGCCCCTTTGCTGGGCGGTGCCATTTACCGCAAGCAGTTACCACAGCGCGTGCAGGATGATCTGGCTGCCGTTGAAGCAGCGGATGCATTAATTGTCGGTACACCGGTATATCGCGCCTCCTTTACCGGTCTATTCAAACATTTCTTTGATTTTGTCGAACAGACTGCGCTGGTAGATGTACCGGTATTACTGGCGGCATCGGGGGGTAGTGACCGCCACGCCTTGGTACTGGAGCATCAGCTGCGTCCGTTATTCAGCTTTTTCCAGGCGCAAACCTTGCCTATTGGTGTCTATGCCACAGACCGTGACTTTACCCTGGAATACACCATCCATAGCGAGGCCCTGCGTGACCGGATTACGTTGGCTGTGGCACGCGCCCTGCCCATTCTGGAATGGGCACCGGCCAAAGGCCAGCGCGCCGAAGTGGTGAAAAGTAAAACCCAGCAGGCCAACCAGAACCTGGGCATTAATAAACAGATTGAGCAGGATGAAGTACTACCTTCTGCTGCAGTACCTAGTCTGGATGCAGCAGAATCGCGTCTGCATCAGAACAAGGTCAAACCTCAAGTGGCGTAATCTGCTGACCCGCTGGCATCCCCTTCTTCCGAGTGTAGTCTTGGCCATTGATCCTGCGGACCCAGGCTTGCAGCAGCCTGGGTCCGCAAGCTTGCAGCGAAACATCGCTGCAATGCCGGATCAAATAAACACAACAACAGGCCCCTTATTTTTCCCTCAAGACTCGGCTTGAGGGATTTTTTCATTTTATCTGACTCAATGAAATGAGAATGAAGCGGTTTTAGTCCTAAGAATAAAAACTGGGATCTGGCACTTTGCCAGTCAGCACCCATTCACCCAGTTCCTGATATTTATAATCTACCGGATCATGCAGGGTCTGAGTACGCACATTGCGCCAGAAACGGTCCAGATTCAGCTGGGCGGTGGTGGCCCGTGCGCCCATTACCTGAAACATCTGCTCGGTAATATATAAAGAGGTATTGGTCGAGGCAATTTTGGCCGTAGCAATGGCCACCGCTACTTCACCGCGCTGTTCAGCCGTGAGTTCCGGTCCGATGCGCCAAGCCTGCTGCACACTCTGCACGGCTTTATCTGCCAAAAGCCGGACACTTTCTAGCTGCAGATAAAACTCGGCGCAATGCCGTTGAATAAACGGGTCATCCACCGCCTGCTCGACCCGAGATTTGGACCAGGCTTTTTGACCTTGCACGCTCTGAATCGCTGTTTCAAATGCCTCTTCGGCCACACCCAAAAACAGATGCACAAAAATCAGTTGTGCAATTAGCGGCCGCAAACTGGCATAAGGCGTACTTAGCGGTCCGGGATTCAGCAGCAATTCATGTTGATGAACACGCACCTGTTCAAAATGGGTCGTGCCGCTATCGGTCTGGCGCTGTCCCATATTGTGCCAGTCACCCAGAAAATGGACACCACTCCGGGTACTCGGAATCACCGCAATCAAAAGCCTGCCGGTCGCATCATAACCGGAACAGAGCAACAGGTCTGAATCGACCGAACCGGAGCAGAAGCTTTTATCGCCCTGAAACAGATATTCAGAATCTGCGACCGGTGTGACCGTGGTACGCCGATCCAGCGGATTCAGGGCATTGCCCCAAAACAGCTGCTGCTGAACTGTCTGTTGCAACCAGTGCTGATATTGTGCGGGCTGGGCGAACAGCTGCACGGTGGCAATCAGTAAATGATGAAATGCATAGACATGCGCCAAGGAGCTGTCCGCTTGTGCCAAAATCTGGACCGTTTTAAATATAGTCGACCAGGCGGCACCCTGCCCGCCATATTCTGTCGGAATTGATAAACTCAGCAAACCGCTACGGCGAATCAGATCACGCTCTGCTTTGGGATTACCGCCCTGCCGGTCACGTTCAGCGGCGGTCTGGGCAAACTGGTGGGCCAGTTGCCGGGCAATTTCCAGCGGGTCTAAAACAGTGGCCGTAGTCGGGTTCATCTAAAAATCATATCCTTGATCAATCGTAATACTGTGGATGGAGCGGGCTGTTGTGCTCGCATCGTGTCCAGCTATGCTACACGGTTTTCAGTATAAAAATACCGCCTACGAGAGGCGGTATCTTAATATTTATTTTTAACGGCTGGCTTGCACCGTGGCAATCAGCTGATCTACCACTTGTGGTTCTGCCAGGGTTGAGGTATCGCCCAGACTATCCAGCTCATTGGCGGCAATTTTTCTCAAGATCCGGCGCATGATTTTACCGGAACGGGTTTTTGGTAAGGCCGGTGCCCAATGCAGCGCATCTGGAGTGGCCACCGGTCCCAGATTTTTCCGGACCCAGTTGACCAGTTCGGTACGCAGCTCATCACTTTCTGTCACGCCGGCTTGCAAGGTAACAAAGGTACAAATGCCCTGACCTTTAATATCATGCGGCATGCCCACCACCGCGGCTTCGGCCACCGCATCATGTGCCACCAGCGCACTTTCAATTTCAGCCGTGCCTAGGCGGTGTCCGGAAATATTCAGGACATCATCGACCCGGCCGGTAATCCAGTAATAGCCATCTTTATCGCGGCGCGCGCCATCTCCGGTAAAGTAACTGCCCGGATAGGTGGCAAAATAGGCTTCAATAAAGCGAGCCGGATCGCCCCAGATGGTGCGCATTTGCCCTGGCCAGGAATCCTTGATAATCAGGTTACCTTCGGCTTCACCTTCCAGCTCATTACCTTCAGCATCGACCAGGGCCGGTTGTACCCCAAACAGCGGACGCGTGGCCGAGCCCGGTTTCAGTGGCGTTGCGCCCGGCAGCGGCGACATCAGAATCCCGCCGGTTTCGGTTTGCCACCAGGTATCCACAATTGGGCAGCGGCTTTCACCAACCACGGTGTAGTACCAGTTCCAGGCTTCCGGGTTAATCGGTTCACCAACCGAACCAAGCAGACGTAGACTGCTGCGGTCACTTTCCCGTACAAAGCTGTCGCCTTCACGCATCATGGCGCGAATCGCAGTGGGTGCGGTATATAAAATCGTGACGTTGTGTTTATCAATCAAATGCCCGGTGCGCGCCCAGGTCGGATATTGCGGCACCCCTTCAAACATCACTGTGGTGGTGCCATTCGATAATGGCCCGTAAATTACATAGGAGTGCCCGGTCACCCAGCCGACATCGGCGGTACACCAGAACACATCATCCTGTTTAATATCAAACACTTCACGGAAGGTACTGTTGACATAAGTCAGATAACCGCCGGTGGTGTGCAGCACCCCTTTCGGCTTACCGGTCGAGCCGGAAGTATATAAAATAAATAACGGGTCTTCGGCATTCATTGGCTCAGGCGGGCAAATTTCATTGACCGTCATGATTTCCATGTGATACCACAGGTCACGCCCGGCTTTCATTTCAATCGGGTTACCGGTCCGGTGGACCACAATCACATTCTGCACCGACTCGGTACCGGCCACAGTAAGGGCCTGATCGACATTGGCCTTTAAATAAATCGGCTTGCCGCCGCGCATGGCCGAATCCGCGGTAATCACCAGTTTGGCCTGACTGTCTTCAATCCGGCTGGCCAGCGAATCTGGAGAGAATCCCCCAAACACCACACAATGCACCGCGCCAATCCGGGCACAGGCCAGCATGGCAATGGCAGCCTCGGATACCATTGGCATATACAGCACTACGCGGTCGCCTTTGGTGACGCCATTTTTTTTCAGCACATTGGCAAAGCGGCAGGTTTCATCGTACAGCTCACGGTAGGAAATAATTTTATGTCGTGAAGGATGGTCACCTTCCCAGATAATTGCCGGTTTATAAGGATGTTCTTTTAAATGCCGGTCCAGACAGTTGGCACTAACATTGAGCTGGCCATCGGCAAACCATTCAATCTTGAAATTGTCCGGATCAAAATTGGTATTTTTGACCTGGGTAAACGGTTTAATCCAGTCCAGACGCTTGGCCTGCTCGGCCCAGAACTCGTCGGGTTGTTCAATGGATTGCTGATAACGTTCGAAATATTCTGCCTCGTTGGTACGCGCAGTTTTCTTAAATTCTTCGGGTACAGGATAGATCTCATTCATATTATACTTCCTTGATCTTCTCTCATCTCATCACGAGATGTATGCCACATTCTTGATTTTTTATTTCTGCATATCAGCAGTATGACGCTTATTTTTTCTCCACCACAATCATGCTTTGGTCGTAGCGATTGATTTAATTTTAAGCACAGATACACCAGCAGATTCAATGTCTTTGCCGTACTTTTCAGTATAAAAGCGGTAGCTTTATCTATAAAAACCACCCGCTTGTAGCCAAAACTGCAGTGTACTTTGCAAAAATCGGCAGCGCGCTTGCAGAATGTTTATTAAAATCCGGCCGGATTTCAGGCAAAATACGATTTTATTGCTGAGGACTGGCAGATTCGTGGCCGAAGAAAAAACCCAACTGGGCGAAGTCACCCAAGAAACTTCCGAGCTGATTCAACAGGCCACGGAAAAAACCACCCAGAAAGTCATTGAACATACCCATAAATACAATGATGCCTATTCTGCTATTGATAAAATCATGGAAGGCTTCTGGGAGCGTGTGCCCTATTTCCTGATCGCGCTTGGCGTGATTCTGATTTTCTGGCTGATTGCCCAGCTGTTTAAATTTTTTGTGAAAAAAACCTTATCCAACCGCAGTTATACCCGGCAAAATCTGGTGCTGGTACTGAACCGGGTTGGCAGTTCGGTGATTATCTTCTTCGGTTTCTTAATTGGTCTGGTGATTGCCATTCCTGGTTTTACCCCAAGCCAGCTGATGAGCGCCCTCGGGATTGGCTCGGTTGCCATTGGCTTTGCCTTTAAGGATATTTTCCAGAACCTGCTTTCCGGCGTGCTGATTTTACTGGGTGAGCCCTTTAAGATTGGCGACAGCATTCTGGTGAATGGATTAGAAGGTACGGTCGAAGATATCCAGATTCGCGCCACCTTTTTACGCTCGGCCGATGGTCGCCGCATTGTGATTCCCAATGCCACGGTCTATACCAGCGCCATTACTGTCAATACTGCCTTTCCACGCCGCCGCTGTGAATTTGTGGTCGGCATTGGCTATGAAGATGACATTCAGAAAGCCAAAGATCTGGTGATGTGCATTCTGAAACGTGACCCGACCATTCTGACCCAGCCGGAATTTAGCGTTAATGTCGATGCGCTGGCCAATTTCTCGGTCAATTTACGCGTGCAATGGTGGATTAATACCAGCGAAACCAATAGCGCGGCATCTATCAGTAAAATTCAGGAAGAAGTCATTCAAAGCTTTGCCGAACAGGGCATTTCCATTCCTTACCCGGTGCAGGAAGTGAAAGTCTATCGCGGTGATCCATCGGTGGCAGACAGCTCAGAGGCTAAATAATCGTCCCAGCACATACGGAATCACAGTTTCTGTACGGATAATCCGGTTACCCAGACTCACCGCCTGGCAGCCGTTATGTATCAAAAGATCGACCTCATAAGGAATAAAACCACCTTCCGGCCCAATCACAATGCTACAGGGATGCTGAATCGCGGCAGGCATGCGCATCTCTGCATAGGGATGTGCCACATAGGCAGGACAATCGGCGCTAATCAGACCCGGTAAAACATCTTCAACAAAGGGTTTAAAGCGTTTGTACAATTCAACTTTTGGTGCAATGGTATCGCCAGCCTGCTCCAGCCCCAGTTCAATATAATGCTCCAGCTGCTGTAAAAATGGCGTCTGCCAGTAGCTTTTATCGACCCGATAGCTATGCATCAGGATAATTTTTTCCACCCCGACCGTGACTGCATCCATAATTAAACGGCGCAGCACTTTCGGACGTGGTAAAGCCACAATTAACGTCACTGGCAATTTTGCTGGCACAGCTTCTTCTTTTAACGGTTTTAGACGAACTGTTTTGTCTGTAATTTCGATAATTTCCGTGAGATACCGTTTGCCTTCACGAATCCCAACTTTCAGGGTATCACCAACCTGAATATCCAGATGCTGTTGCAAATGCGCTAACTGCCGCGTTGAACTAATCGACCACAGTTCAGATTCAGTTTGGCGAGGATCAAGAAGGACAATATTCATAAAAAAATAACTCAACAAATCCATCACTGGATAGGCGGAAACGTCATCCACAACGGTCCGAGGCAGGACTCCTTTTGCCGAAACAAAAGTAAAAGAAGAAGAGTTCCTGGCATTAAATCGATAAAGAGAAGGCTCAGTTTTAATCTGATCTCGTAAATCCATGAAAATCAGCTTCTTTACCCATCAGAATATCATCAAAGATATTGATCAATTACCTGAATATGCTTTGCCAGTGAACCCTGATTCTGCTGCATAATCTTTTGTGCTGCAGTATTTAAAGTCAGTGCTTTGGAGGAATCCGATAAGATCTCCAGCATGGTCTGTGCCGCTTGTTCAGCATTCTCTACCACCACCACCGCTTGAGCGTCGACAAACTCATCGACAATGGTCTGGAAGTTAAAATAATTCTTACCCAGAATAGTCGGCACATGCAGCGCTATCGGCTCCAGAATATTGTGTCCACCGCCCGGTTCATTTAAAGAACCGCCGACATAACAGGCCTGACTCAGACCGTACCAGAGCCACATTTCGCCCATTGAATCGGCCAGATAGACCTGGGTATCCGCTTCAATAGTTTGTCCCAAACTGCGGCGTTGGGTACGCAAATCCAAGGCCTGTGCCGCGTGAAAGACGTCATCAAAACGTTCCGGATGGCGCGGTACCACAATACAAACCAGCACCGGATCTGCCATCAGGGCTAGTTTTAACGCGGCCAGCACGTCTTTTTCTTCCGGTGCATGGGTGCTGGCCAGGGTGATCACTTTACGACCTGCCAGCTGCCAGTCCTGCTGCAACATTTTGGCCTGTTCAATAAAGGCCGGCGGTGCACTAATATCAAATTTAACACTGCCTACCACCTGGGTCTGTTCAGCAACTGCACCGAGTGCCGCAAAGCGGCTATGTGAGGCCTGATCTTGCACCAACAGCTGCGTCAAACCCTGCAACATCGCCCGGGTCAGGCCGGAGACTTTGGCATAGCCTTTGGCCGATTTTTCGGACAGACGCGCATTCAGCAACAGGCACGGCACATGGAAGTTTTGGGCCTGATCAATCAGGTTCGGCCACAGCTCGGTTTCCATTAACAGCAATAATTTCGGCTGATATTTCTGATAAAAATCCCGAATCAGATGTTTTTGATCGGCTGGTAAATAAACGGCCTGAAATAAATTTAAATAGGGTTCTTTAAGAAAAAGAGCTTTAGCACGTGCCTGTCCGGTTTTGGTAGTGTTGGTGACCAGCACCGGATGACCGGCTTTTAAATAATGTTCAATTAAAGGCTGGGCCGCGTTGGTTTCTCCCACCGAGACCACATGAAACCAGATCGCCTGCAGATTTTTCGGCGGCTGAAATGGCCCGAAACGCTCTACAATTTCCTGCTGATACTGCGCTTCACTCTCGGCCCGCTTTTTAATACGCGACCGATACAACGGTTTTAGAACAGATAACGCTGCGTTATACCAAAACGGAGTAGCCAAAGAGATGCCTCAAACTGATTTTTTGCCCTGAGAATATAACAGAGCCCTATCCGCATGTTAATGGATATGGCTCCAAATAAAAAAGCACAGCAATAACGTGGCTGCTTTAGTCGGCAGTCACCACGCTTTCAGCCAGGCTTGGATAATCGGTATAGCCTGCTGCACCCTGCACCCCAATCATGGTCTCTAGCTGCAGTTCATTTAGCGGTGCATCATCCAGCAAACGTTCATATAAATCCGGGTTGGCAATATAAGCCTTACCAAAAGACACGGCATCGGCTTTGCCCGAAGCCAGCAGTTCAATCGCATCGGCACGGCTTAAACGCATATTGGCAATGTAGGGAACACCACCTGAACGCTGTTTCATATACTCGGAAATACTGTCTTCTGCCAAATATTCACGGGTAAAGAAAAACGCGATCTGGCGTTTACCCAATTCCTGCATCACATAGCCAAATGTTTCACGTGGATCATCATCACCCATATCATGCTCATCACCGCGCGGTGCAAGGTGTACACCCACACGTCCAGCACCCCAGATCTCAATCAAGGCATCCACCACTTCGAGCAGGAAACGGGCACGGTTTTCAACCGAACCGCCATACTGATCTTCACGCTGGTTGGTCTTGCTTTGCAGGAACTGGTCAATTAAATAACCATTGGCCGCGTGCAGTTCTACCCCGTCAAAACCGGCGTCTTTGGCACGTATCGCCGCCTGTTTATATTGCGCAGTAATCGCGTGAATTTCAGCAATTTCTAGCGGACGTGGCAGCACATAAGGACGTTTTGGACGCAGCAAGCTGACATGACCAGCCTGTTGCACAGCGCTGGCAGACACCGGCGTTTCGCCTTGAAGTAAATCGGGATGTGACACCCGGCCCACATGCCATAACTGCGCCACAATTAAACTGCCGCGCTCATGCACTGCATGGGTGACCCGCTTCCAGCCTTCAACCTGAGCATCGCTAAACAGGCCCGGAGTATTTAAATAGCCATTGGCTTCTTCAGAAATGACTGTGGCTTCAGAAATAATCAGACCGGCGCTGGCACGCTGGGCATAATATTCCGCCATTAATGCCGTCGGAACGCGATCATCCGTAGCCCGACTACGGGTTAAGGGTGCCATCACCACACGATTTTTTAACTGGAGTTGACCCAGGGTTAAGGGAGTATTAAGTTCTGCCATAGATGCCTCTGCAGCTGCACGCGACCAAACAGATGCTGTTTGTCTTAGAGTGAGCTTTCTAAAAATTCAATATATTGCTGAATCAGGGCTTCGTTGCGGGAGAAATAGGACCATTGACCATGTTTTTCAGCCTGAATTAAACCAGCTTGCTGTAAAACAGATAAATGATTGGACATGGTCGACTGCGACACCTTACCGAGTTTTTCGATATTGCCGGCACAGACGCCACGTTGAAAGCCACCGCACTGCTCTTCTGACAAAAACTGTTCCGGATGTTTTAACCAGAGCAAGATCTGTCGGCGCGTCGGATTGGCTAAGGCTTTAAAAATTAAATCAATATCCATAATTCAGGCACGTCGCATCAGGCTGTGTTCAAGGAACGCAACAAAGCACTATTCAGTGTTCCTATCCAATATATCGTATTTTTTCGATTTATATATCGATTTTTTTAGATATATTGATTTTACACCGCTAGTGCCTTGTTGTTGATACTTTCTTATTGCCAGCGGCTTAAAGCCCCTGCTTTAAGCTCGCTTCAATAAATTTGTCCAGATCACCGTCCAGCACTGCACCTGTGTTGGAGTTTTCGACACCGGTACGCAAATCTTTAATCCGCGAGTCATCCAGTACATAAGAACGGATCTGGCTGCCCCAGCCGATATCTGACTTGGAATCTTCAAGCGCTTGCGCTGCTTCGTTACGTTTGTTCATCTCCAGTTCATAGAGTTTGGCACGCAACTGTTTCCAGGCATGGTCACGGTTGGCATGTTGCGAACGCTGGTTCTGACAGGCCACCACAATACCGGTTGGAATGTGGGTTAAACGTACGGCAGAGTCAGTTTTGTTAATATGCTGACCACCGGCACCCGAGGCACGATAGGTATCGGTACGGACATCTGACGGATTGATTTCAATTTCAATATTGTCATCTACTTCAGGTGAAACGAACACTGCAGAGAATGAAGTATGACGGCGGTTACCCGAGTCAAATGGTGACTTACGCACCAAACGATGGACGCCCGATTCAGTCCGCAACCAGCCATAGGCATACTCGCCTTCTACACGAATAGTCGCAGATTTAATCCCGGCCACATCACCGTCTGATTCTTCCATCAGCTCGGCCTTAAAGCCATGACGCTCAATCCAGCGCATATACATACGCAGTAGCATTGAAGCCCAGTCTTGTGCTTCGGTACCGCCAGAACCGGCCTGAATTTCGACATAGCACGGGTTCGGGTCCATTGGATTGTTAAACATCCGGCGGAATTCAAGTTTTGCCAACTCTTCTTCAGCGGCGCTCAATTCGGCCTGCACATCTTCCAGCATGGCTTCTTCATCGGCTTCCACCGCCAGATCCAGCATTGCCTGCGCATCTTCGAGCTGTGTTGCCAGACCGTCTAATACATTCAGAACGTTCTCAAGCTCGCCTTTTTCTTTGGCCATGGCTTGGGCGCGGTTCTGGTCATTCCAGATGGCCGGATCTTCCAATTCACGGAGAACTTCTTCTAAACGCTCTTTTTTCAGATCGTAGTCAAAGATACCCCCGTAGTGTTTGACCACGTTCGTTCAAGTCTTTTAGCTGGTTTAGATAAGGATTAATTTCCACGTGAATGCTCTCAAAAAATATCGATAAAACCCGTGTATTGTAGCATAGAGCCAATCAGGAGTAAGAGGCGCCTGCATCCACTCAACTAAAATGATGGATATAAACTTAGACGACCATGATGGGCACAACCTACAGAGACCAGCAAACTAGAAGAAAGATCAAGAAAAAAACGCATTTAAAATTCGGTTTAATTGCCCGTTCTTGGCTTTCAAATTGATAAAAATGAAATTTTTCATCTTTCGCAAAAGGGTTTTACAAAGCCGCATCATAACTTATAATACAGCGCAAAAATTATACAAATTGACCTAAATTCACAGAATCTCCATACTTTTAATAAAACAAAACATTAATTATTTTCTATTATTTATCAATATCTTAAAATTAATCAATTACACAATATTACAGCTGAAACAATGCGGTAACTTTTGCTGGATTGACCAAAATTTTATTTGGCCTAGACTGAAGTTGTAACAAAAAATTAAACAGTCAACCTGATTTCAGAGGGGTAAGATCCATGAAAAAACTAGCAATTGCTTCAGCACTTTTATCTGTATTCGCAGTCGCAGGTACAGCACATGCATACCAAGCTGAAATTGGTGCTTCTGCAGGATTAATTGATCCAGATCATGGCGGCACAAGTGGTTCTTTTGGTGTAGATGGTACCTATTACTTTAACCCTGTTCAAACGCGTAATGCGCCTTTGGCAGAAGCAGCCTTCCTTGATCGTGCCAGCAACGTGAATGCGCAATATCAATATGATGAAGTCGGTGATGGTGAAGCGCATCGTTATGGCGTAGGCGCTGAGTACTTTGTACCAAACTCAGATTTCTACTTGAGCGGTAATGTCAATGGTCATGATTTAAAAGACAATGATGACTTTGACAATGACTTAACCACCTATGGTGCCGAAGTAGGTTATTTACCAGCACCGGGTCTGTTAATTGCCGCAGGTGTGAAAGGTTGGGACAATGACTATGACGACGGTGTAGACCCTACCTTACGTGCCAAATATGTCACCACTTTAAGCAATGGTAAAGACATTAACCTTGAAGCCGGTGCAGCGTTCGGTGATCTGGACGAATACAACCTGGCAGCAGATTACTACATTGATAAAACCCTGAGTATCGGTGCAGATTATTACAACAATGATCTGAACGACAACAGCGAGTTTGGTATCAATGCCCGTAAATTCTTCACCCCACAAGTCAGCCTTGAAGGTCGTGTCGGTTTCGGTGAAGCAGGTAGCAACGACTACAACCGCTTTGGTGTAGCAGCGAAATACCGCTTCTAATCTGTATAGAAACGCATAAATCGTAAAAAAACCCATCTTCGGATGGGTTTTTTGCACTGATAAGAAGCATTTAGGTAGTTTTTGCACATTGACTGAGCGAATATAAACTGTACAATTTGTTACAACTGTTCATAAAACAGTCATATTTTTATAACAAAGAGAGAACTCTAAATGCTTAAACAACTTGCTCTTGCTACAGCGCTTATTACCAGCCTAGGAACTGCACATGCTTACCAAACTGAAGTTGGAGCCTCAATTGATATTATTGATCAAGATCAGGGTGGTTCAGATGTAGGTTTTGCGATTGATGGAACGTATTACTTCAATCCAGTTCAAGTTAAGAACTATCCTTTAAATGAAGCAGCCTTTTTAAACCGTGCCAGTAATGTAAATGGCGCTTTAAGCTATCTGGATGATTCTGAAACATTTGGAATTGGTGCAGGTGTTGAATACTTCGTTCCAAATTCAGATTTTTACTTAAGTGGTAGTATTGCTCATTTTGATAACGATTTAGGGGATCAAACAGGCTATACCGCTGAAGTCGGTTATTTACCTGTACCAGGCTTATTAGTTGCGCTTGGTCTTGTCGGTATCTCTCAAGATGATGCAGATGATGAAATTGATCCGACTTTACGTGCAAAATATGTAAGCCAAGTTGGTGCTTACGACATGAATTTTGAGGGTGGTGCAAGCTTCGGTGATATTGATGCTTATAATCTAGGTGCAGACTTATACCTCGACAAAACTTTCAGTGTCGGTCTTGGATTCTCTGATTCCGACCTCGAAGGTACTGATGTATTTACCATTCGTGCCAAGAAATTCTTTAATCAGCAAGTTAGCCTAGAAGGCTCAATTAATTTTGGTGACAATGCTGATATCTTTGGTGTACGTGGTGCATACCGCTTCTAATCCCTCCGATTAAAAGTCAAAAAACCGCTCACTCGAGCGGTTTTTTATGGCCTATTGTTCTAAATGGATAATCCGCATTTGCAGGCTGACATTGCCATTAAAGACATTTTTATCCAGCTCATACACCAAGCGCGTATCTTTCATCGGATCAAATTCATATTTATCGGCTGCATTGAAGGCGATCGCATCAATCACCTGCCCATTTTCCAAAGCCACGCGTAATTTAAGATGTACATCTTTGAGCCAACGATAATCCACAATCTGAAATTGCCCCTCAAAAATTGGCGGTGGAAATTTCTGCCCCCACGGCGCCAAGTGCTGCAAGGTATGCACAGTGTCTAAATGAAAATCCTCTACCGGCAATTCGCCATCGGTCCATAAGGTGGCCTGAAACAGCTCAGGGTCCATGCTGGCAATCAGCTGTTCAAAAATCTGCCTAAATTCCTGAAAATGAGCTTTTTGAATGGTCAGTCCGGCCGCAGCTGCATGTCCACCAAAATGGCTGACCAGATGCGGATACTGCTCGGCTACCTGTTCAATCGCATCACGGATATGAATACCATCAATGGAACGTGCCGACCCTTTAATATGAATACCATCTTCATCAGCCGCAAACACAATACTCGGGCGATGGAACTGTTCTTTCAGCCGACCTGCGACAATACCAATCACCCCTTGATGCCAATGCGGCTCAAACATGATTAAGGCCGCAGGCAGTTCGCTAGCATCGAGCTGGATTTTTTCCAGTTCCTGCAATGCTTCCTGCTTGATCTGCCCTTCAACCTGACGGCGTTCTACATTTAACTGGTTTAACTGTTCAGCGAAGCGATAAGCAGTTTGTGCATCATTGGCCAGCAGACATTCAATACCAATATCCATGGTTTCCATTCGGCCCGCGGCATTAATCCGTGGTCCCAACACAAAACCTAAATCCTGGGCTTTTAGGCTGGCTGCCTCTCGTCCGGCTATATCCAGCAGTGCTGAAATTCCCGGCCGACACAGATGTTGCTGGATTTTTTTCAGTCCGGCATCCACCAGAATACGGTTGTTATAGTCCAGACTGGCCACATCGGCATAGGTGCCCAAGGCCACCAGATCCAGATATTGGGTCAGATTAGAACTGGATTTGCCTTGTTTTTTACGATAGCTGGACAGGTTGGCCAAGACATAAAATGCTACCCCGACGCCCGCCAAGGCTTTACTTGGAAATTCGCAGCCGAGCTGGTTCGGATTGACGACGGCATCCGCCGCTGGTGTGGCTTTGGTGGTCAGGTGATGGTCGGTAATAATAACCTGCATACCATGTGCTTGCGCCCGTTCCACGCCGGCATGACTGGAAATACCATTATCAACGGTAATTAATAAATCAGGCTGAAAACGGGTAAAGGCCAGATCGGCAATTGCCGGGGTCAGGCCATACCCATATTTAAACCGGTCCGGCACCAGATACTGCACTTTGGCACCCAATTCACGCAAGGCCAGTACCATTAAGGCGGTACTAGTGGCACCATCGGCATCATAATCACCGACAATGACAATCTCTTTGTGCTCGTCAATGGCCTGATCCAGAAGCTGAATGGCCTGATCCAGCCCTTTCATGGTCGGCGCCAGCAAGTATTTCAGCTTCAGTTCCAGTTCCTGCTCGGATTGCACACCACGTCGCGCCAAAATCTGGGCAATCAACGGCGTCACGCCCTGAAAACTTTCAGGGCGTGTCAGAAAAGGTCGTTGTTTAATCTGTATATTCGACATTTAAGGCATCAATCGTTGCAGTGTCCATGCCCCATCGGTTTTTTCATAACTTAAACGGTCATGTAAACGATTCGGGCGCCCCTGCCAAAATTCATAATAATCCGGTTCCAGACGATAACCGCCCCAGAATTCCGGCTTGCTCAGTACATCCTGCTCACCCACCTGGGCAGCAAGCTGTGCAAAACGCTGTTGCAACGCTTCACGGCTGGCAATCACACCACTTTGCGGGGTACTGATATGCGCCGCAATCTGGCTGTCACGTGGACGCTTGTTATAGTACAGATGCGACTCTTCCTCCGGAATTTTACTCACCCGGCCGCTAACCCGAATCTGGCGTTCCAGTTCCGGCCAGTAAAACAGCAATTCCGCATAAGGATTTTCCAGTAAGTCGGTGCCTTTCTGGCTGTCATAGTTGGTATAAAAGTCATAACCAAGTTCGGTTGCACCGCGCAGTAGCACGGTACGCACATGCGGACGGCCCTGCGCATTGGCTGTGGCCAAAGACATGGCATAGGGTTCATGCAGTTTGATTTCCAATGCATGATTAAACCAGTTTAAGAACTGCTGATGTGGATCAGCCAAAGCGGCTGACTCATGCAGCTCGCCTTTTTGATAGCTTAAACGTAATTCACTTAAGTCTTTAATTAAATCAGACATCTATACTCCCCTTAGGCAGCAATCGCATGATGACGCACGGCATCGGCCAGATGGTTGGCCAGTACGGTCACTTCCTGCTGGTCATCCCCTTCGACCATTACACGAATCACCGGTTCAGTGCCTGACTTACGAATCAGGATACGGCCACGGCCTTGCAGCTGCGCTTCTGCTTTACCAAATTCTTCCACTAAAGCGGGCACGGCATACGGGTCAAACATGGCCTCTAAACGTACATTCACCAGCACTTGCGGGAACAGTTTAAAATCGGCAACCAGTTCATGCAGGGCTTTGCCCTGCTCTACCATGACGGTTAAGACCTGTAATGCGGCAATAATCGCATCACCAGTGGTGCTTTTATCCAGAGTCAGGACATGGCCCGATGGCTCACCGCCGATATTCCAGCCATTTTCCTCAAGCGCCTGCAACACATAGCGGTCACCAACTTTGGCGCGAACAAACTCGACTCCAGCTTTTTCTAACGCCAGTTCCAGTGCCATATTGCTCATGACAGTTCCGGCAATACCTGCCGGTTTGTTTTTGGCCTGCGTCGCCAGAATATAAAGGATATGATCACCGGTGATCTGCTCACCATTTTTGTCAACCATAATCACCCGGTCAGCATCGCCATCAAAGGCAATGCCCAAATCCGCCTGATGTTCTACCACCGCCTGCTGTAACTGTTCCGGATGGGTCGAACCACAATCTTCATTAATATTCAGACCATCTGGGGTGTTATATAGCGGAATGACCTTGGCACCCAGCTCTTTAAATACCGCCGGACCAACGTTATAGGCTGCACCATTGGCACAGTCCACCACAATTTTTAAATGGTTCAGATCGAAATGATAAGGAAAGGTCGATTTACAGAATTCGATATAACGTCCGGCAGAGTCTTTAACGCGGAAGCTTTTACCCAGATTGGCGTTATCTTCAATCTGAATTTCATTTTCGAGCTCTTGATTAATCGCTTCCTGCAGTTCATCCGGCAGTTTTTTGCCTTCGCTGGAGAAGAATTTAATCCCGTTATCAAAATACGGGTTATGCGATGCAGAAATGACAATGCCCAGACTGGCATGTAAAGCACGGGTTAAATGTGCAATCGCGGGGGTCGGCAATGGCCCCAGTAAATGTACATAAATACCGGCAGCGTTCAGACCAGCCTGTAGCGCCGATTCCAGAATATAACCTGACAGACGGGTATCTTTGCCCAGTACCACAATCGGTTTATTTTTCTTGCTGTATTTTTTTAAAACTTTACCTGCCGCGAAACCTAGTTTCAATGCAAACTCTGGTGTAATTGGAAGCTCCCCAAACTTGCCACGTATACCATCGGTCCCAAAATAACTCATGTCTTACTCACTTCTTATAGGGTTATGGTGATTTTCATCATCCTGTTTCAACACGCTTACTTTACACCAAAATTAAAAAAGCCGTCACATTTATGACGGCTTTTCTATAAGGCGAATTACCAAAAATCAACCAACGCGATAGTTCGGTGCTTCTTTGGTAATGGTCACATCATGCACGTGAGATTCAGACATACCGGCTGCAGTAATCTTCACGAATTTGGCATTCTGACGCAGGTCTTCAATGGTTGAAGAACCGGTATAACCCATTGATGAACGTAAACCACCCATCATCTGATGCACGATATTACCCATTGGGCCTTTGTACGGTACGCGACCTTCAATACCTTCTGGCACCAGTTTTTCAGCACCGGCTTTAGAGTCCTGGAAGTAACGGTCTGCAGAACCGGTTGCACCCGCCATGGCACCCAATGAACCCATACCACGATAAGCCTTGTAATAACGGCCCTGGAAGAATTCAACTTCGCCCGGTGCTTCTTCAGTACCAGCCAGCAGTGAACCGACCATAATCGTGCTGGCACCTGCGCCAATCGCTTTGGCCATATCGCCAGAGAAACGGATACCACCATCCGCGATCAATGGAATCTGTTCTTTTAATGCATTTGCTACAGAGTCAATCGCCGAGATTTGCGGCATACCAATACCGGCCACAATACGGGTGGTACAGATAGAACCCGGACCAATACCGACTTTCACTGCATCTGCACCGGCATCTAATAACGCAAGCGCAGCATCACCCGTTGCGATGTTACCACCAATCACTTGCACTTGCGGATAGTTCTGTTTTACCCAGCGTACGCGTTCAATTACACCGGCAGAGTGACCGTGTGCAGTATCGACTACAATCACGTCCACACCAGCTTCAACCAGCGCTTCTACACGGCTTGGGGTTTCTACACCGGTACCGACTGCAGCACCTACGCGTAAACGACCGAGGTCATCTTTACAGCTGTTTGGATAAAGTTCGGCTTTACGGAAATCGGTGACCGTAATTAAACCACGCAGTTCGTTGTTCTCACCCACCACCAGTACTTTTTCAATACGGTGCTGTTGCAACAGTGCCTGGATATTTTCTTTTGATTCGCCTTCACGCACCGTCACCAGACGGTCCTGACCGGTCATGATGTTGCTGACCGGCTGCTCCAGATTGGTTTCAAAGCGTGTATCACGACCGGTGACGATGCCCACCACTTTGCCATCTTTCACCACAGGCACACCGCTGATGTTGTTGGCTTGAGTTAAGGCAATCAGTTCACGTACTGTGGTTTCTGGGGTCACAGTGATCGGGTCTTTGACCATACCGGCTTCAAATTTTTTCACACGACGTACTTCAGCCGCCTGCGCTGCGATATCCATGTTTTTATGCAGGATACCAATACCGCCATTTTGCGCCATTGCAATGGCCATACGGGATTCAGTCACCGTATCCATGGCTGCAGACACAAGAGGAATATTCAGATTAATGCCGCGAGTTAAACGTGTCTTTAGAGAGACATCTTTTGGGAGGACAGTTGAGTAGGCAGGGAGTAATAAGACATCATCGAAGGTTAGCGCTTCTTGAACGATGGTCAACATAACAGTCTCACTGGTAATTTCCGTGCGCTATTATAAACAAATCTTGCTATAAATTTCATTTGTTATTGCATAAATAATTATTTATTCCGCACATCCTGACAATTCGGATGAGTTTGCTGATGAAAAAAGCAGGCCATGGCCTGCTTTTCTACGATAACAGCATCTGGATGCTGAAGTCTTTAACTGACCCGGTCAAAATCCGGATCCTGGCCATCATTGGCCGCTTCGACCAGCACTAAAGGAATCAGGTTATGCGCACGGCGTGCCTTATTGCACTGCTCATCGGCAATCTGTACCTCTTTGCAACTGGAACTGCGCTGCTCGTACATAGAGCAGCTGACCTGTTGTCCGACCGTTCCCTCCAGCGCAATACAACGCGGATTGGTCTGATTGGTCCCTTTCATGCATGAATAGAGGGCATTTACCGGTTCGGTATAATGCTCAGGCATGGGAATGCCTTCTGCCCAGTAAAATGAAACTCTAAAATAGGTGCAGCATGCGCCGCAGCTAAGACACGCATCTGAGGAAGCAACTTGAGACAACATTGTTAAAATTCTCGTCATCAAAAAAGAGTTTTTTTGGGGAAGAAAATATAAAAAATGTTGTTTTTACACTCAAGTTATTTTTTCAGTTTTTTTTACGCGATTTTTTGGCTTAAGTCGGACAGGTAAATACCGACTCATCCATCAGGTCGACACCGCATTCCAGCGTTTCAATCCAGTCCAGGAACTGGTTGATCTGCTCCTTGCCCACAAACGCGGTACCATGCTGCGGTACAATCATTTCGACATCCATTTGACGCACCATATTCACCCATAAACGGATGACTTTATTGGCACACATATAACGCTGATGGAAAGCTTTCATTTTTGGAATATGCGCGGCAAAGTTTTCTAACGGCTTGGACGCATCTTCGACCATTGAAGCGCCCATATCGCCGGAAAACAGGATTTTGGCCACCGGATCATAAAACTGGAAATTACCGACCGAATGCAGAAAATGCGCAGGAATGGCGACAATGGATGCCTGTCCCAATGGAATCACCTGGCCATGATCTGGCAGTTCAATCAGACGCTCCAGCCAGTTGCCTTTCATCCGGTCACTCATAAAGGCCGAGTTCAAGTGCGGCAAGAAACGCGCCCACAATTTCGAAGCCACCACTTTGGCATCGGTATACACCAGCCAGCGCGGCATTGAGGTAATAATATCCGGGTCCTGATGTGATGCCATCACATAGTCCAGATTGGTCAGGCGGGTATATTTATTCAGTTCCATGGTTAGCGGTACATAGGTCAAATCGCCGCCCGGGTCCAGAACTGCGGCACGGTCATTGTCCAGAATCAGAAACTGGTTGGCCTGTACGCCCTCACCTTTGACCAGACTGGTGAAACTGATACATTTATGCGTGCCATTATCAAATAATACTTGTGATGTGGTGCGATCGAACGCCATACCTTGTCCCCAAAAAAATCTTATCTTTACATTAAATTTTTAATTCCCTATAAAATAAAGGGTATTCCGCCAACTTACAATCAATATACAATTTAACTTTCAACTATTTTGTAGAAGCACGGGTCAGGTTCAGCCCATAAAAAAGCCCAACCGGGAAGATTGGGCCAAAATCAGTAGCAGCCTTTAAAAGAAATAATATTGCAACAAGGTGCTGACCCCGATGATCAGGAAAATCAGTGCACCAATTTTATGAATCAAGGATACCGGTAATTTCTCTGCCATTTTATTGCCGATAAATACTGCCGGCGCATTGGCAATCATCATCCCCAAGGTGGTGCCAATCATCACCCAGAAAATACTGTCAAAACGCGCAGCCAGCGCCACGGTTGCAATCTGGGTTTTATCGCCAATTTCTGCCAAGAAGAACAGAATAAAGGTGGCACCAAACACTCCGTATTTCTGCCATTTGTTGATACTTTCATTTTCATCATCCAGCTGATCCGGAATCAGCATCCAGATCGCCATTCCAATAAAACCGAGTGCCAGAATCCAGCGCAGAATTTCAGGACTTAAAATGGTGGTAATCCATTGTCCCAAGGCTGCAGATAAACCGTGATTGATCAGGGTAGCGGCCAGAATCGCCAGCAGAATTGGCAGCGGTTTACGGAAGCGGGCCGCCAGTAACAGGGCCAACAGCTGGGTTTTATCACCCATTTCGGCCAAAGCGACAATTGCAGTTGAGATCAGGAATTCATACATGATGGATTTCTCTGGCTAGCACACATACCAATGACCTATCCCTCCTGCTAGCCAAATCTGCAGAGTGATAAATCAAAGGTCTTGCCAACAAAAGAAAGCTTGAGAAAAGCATTTTGGTTCTTTGCTATGATGACCATGCCCTGTTGAGCAAATATGTTGACCATCACCTTTTTACTTTGCGTAAAAAGCGGCTACTCCCCAATGAAGTGCTGTTATTGTAATCGGCCACAGAAAAAACTCAAGTACCAAAAGCAAAAACCCTGCCGAAGCAGGGTTTTTTCAACTTTGCGTGTTCTCCGTCACAGAGAAACACCAAGCGGAGTTTTAGATTAACAAAGTCCGGATATCTTTGAGCAGCTTGGTCAGCTTGTTGGTAAATCGGGCTGCATCTGCGCCATTAATCACACGGTGATCATAAGACAGCGACAACGGCAGCATTAAGCGTGGATCAAAGCCTTCGCCATTCCAGACCGGTTGCATGGTGGCTGGAGAAATCCCCAGAATTGCCACTTGCGGCCAATTCACCAGCGGCGTAAAGGCAGTACCACCAATTGCGCCAAGGCTGGAAATGGTAAAGTTGGCGCCTTGCAGGTCTTTCGGTGACAGTTTCTTGTCACGCGCTTTTTGGCCCAGCTCGCCCAATTCAACTGCAATCTGCTTAATTGATTTTTGATCCGGATTACGCAGTACCGGTACCGTCAGGCCATCTGGTGTCGCCACGGCGATGCCCATATGGATTTCATTGCGTAGCAGCACAGACTTGCCATCATCAGACAAGTGACCGGCAAACTCGCGTTCTTCTTTCAGCAAGTAGGCCACCGCCTTAATGATAAAGGCCATAATGGTCAGGCTGATGCCGTCTTTCTTGAGGTTGCCTTTCAGCTCATTGCGCCATGCTTCCAGTTCAGTGATATCTGCTGCATCAAACTGAGTTACTTGCGGAATGTAGTTGTTTAAAGACAGCTGCGGAATGGACACTTGCTGCAAGCGGGTTAAAGCTTTCTCTTCCACACCACCAAACGCATCGAAACTTGGCAATTTCGGCAAGCCCGATGGTGCTGCTGCCACCGCTGCGGCCGCCGGAGCAGTTTGCGGTGCTGTCAGACGCGACTTCACATAGGCCACCAAGTCTTCTTTCATAACCCGTGCATGTGGACCGGAAGCTTTGACATCGGCCAAGATGACACCCAGTTCACGTGCCAGTTTACGCACTGCAGGACCAGCATATACTTTCGAGTTCGCTGCATTTTGCTCTTTGGTGAGCTTGTCTGCAGTATGTGTACTCGGTACAGCGCTTGAGGCCTGTGCGGCTGCCGCAGCAGGTGCGGCTTTTTGTGCTGGCGCTTCAGCTTTTGCTGCTTGCGGTGCAGGCGCTGTCTGACCTTCCGCCTCAATAGTCACCAAGGCAATGCCTTCTGACACATTCTGGCCCAGCTCGACATGAATCGCCTTGATTACACCCGCGGCGGTACTTGGCACTTCAACCGTGGCCTTGTCCGATTCCACCACAATAATACTTTGATCTTTTTCGACCGTATCACCGACCTGAACCAGAATTTCTGCAACCGCGGCTTTATCAACCCCTAAATCCGGGACCTTCACTTCGACATCACCCGCCGGTGCTGCAGAAGCTGGCGCTGCTGGTTCAGCTTTGGGTTCAGGCGCCGCCTGAGCAGCGGGTTGCTGTTCGGCTTGAGCTTGCGACTGTTCAGCTGCTGGTGCTGCCTCTGCCGTGGCCACGGTCAGAATCACCACACCTTCTTTGACGCTATCGCCAGCCTGAATCTCAATAGAGGCCACCGTACCCGATACCGTACTTGGCACTTCCACCGTGGCTTTGTCCGATTCCACCACCACAATGCTCTGATCGACATCAATCTGATCGCCGACCTGAACCAGAATTTCACCAACCAGCGCTTTTTCTACACCAATATCCGGTACTTTCACTTCAACGGTTACAACGCTGCCAGCCGCTGCTGTCTGGTTTTGCGAGGCTGCCGCAGGTTGATGGCTGCTCACTTCCGCAATAATGTCCTGATCAGACAATGAGGTCGGGGTATTTTCCGACGTTTTTTGCGGTGCATCGGCCAGTTGTGGTTCAACAGTTTGTGAGGTCCCGTCTTCGGCTTCCAGTTCAATCAGCACTGCGCCTTCTGCGACTTCATCACCCTGATTGACCAGAATGCTTTTCACCACCCCGGCTGAAGTGCTTGGCACTTCAACAGAGGCTTTGTCCGATTCCAGCAGCACAATACTGTCATCGACCGCGATGCTATCGCCGACTTTGACCAGAATTTCGGCCACGGTGGCTTTATCTACACCAATATCAGGAGTCGTAATGTGCATGATTAGTTCTCCTCTTTGTAGTCAGCCACAGCGTGCAGCTCAGGCGTAGCCTGTGGTGCCCACGCGACCGGACGGTCGGTATCCAGCTCAAAGCTTGAAATGGCATCTTTGACCAGACGCGCATCAACTTCGCCTTCATCGGCCAGTTTCTTCAAGGTCGCCACCACAATGTGCGCGGCATCGACACCAAAGTAGCTACGCAGGTTGGCACGTGTATCCGAACGGCCATAACCATCTGTACCCAGCGCCACAAACGGACGGCTGTCTGGCAGATAAGCACGGATTTGTTCGCTATAAGCACGCATATGGTCAGTTGCAGATACCACAATACCGTCCGTACCACGCAGCTGTTTCGATACCCACGGCTCTTTGGCTTCTTCCGCTAGCGGATGCAGACGGTTGTATTCTTCGCATGCCATACCATCACGCGCCAGTTCGTTGAAGCTGGTCACGCTGTAGACATTGGAGTGAATCTGGTATTCCTCACGCAGGATTTTCGCGGCTTTAATCACTTCACGCAGAATCACGCCGGAACCAAGAAGCTGAACCGTGGCTTTCTCATCTTCTTCAAGCAGATACATACCACGCTTGATGCCTTCTTCAACGCCCTGTGGCATTTCAGGATGCTCGTAGTTCTCGTTCATAACCGTCAGGTAATAGAACACACGTTCCTGATTGACATACATGCGCTGTAAACCGTCATGGACGATAACCGCCAGTTCATAACCGAAACATGGGTCATAAGAGACACAGTTTGGAATGGTATTGGCCAGAATGTGCGAGTGACCGTCCTGATGCTGTAAACCTTCACCGTTCAGGGTAGTACGGCCTGCGGTTGCACCGAGCAAGAAACCTTGCGCCTGTGCATCACCGGCTGCCCAGGCAATGTCGCCAATCCGCTGGAAACCAAACATCGAGTAGTACATGTACATCGGAATCATTGGCAGGTTATTGGTCGAATAACTGGTCGCCAACGCCGCCCAGGCACTCATTGCACCGGCTTCGTTAATCCCTTCCTGCAGCATGTGACCGTCTTTGGCTTCACGGTAATGCATCAACTGTTCCTGGTCTTCCGGGGTATATTTCTGGCCATGTGCGGCATAAATACCCAGTTGACGGAACATGCCTTCCAGACCGAAGGTACGCGCTTCATCTGGAACAATTGGCACTACGCGGTCTTTAATGGCTTTTTCTTTTAACAGCGCAGAGATCAGGCGCACCATCACCATGGTGGTCGATTGTTCTTTACCGTTTGAACCTTTCAGCACTGCATCAAACACCGACAGCTCAGGAATCGCGAGAGATTCGCTGTCTTTACGACGTGCCGGCAAGTAGCCGCCCAGTGCTTCACGACGCGCCTTCATATATTTAATTTCAGGCGAGTTTTCACTTGGACGATAGAATGGCACTTCTTCCAGCTGCTCATCGGTAAATGGCAGGTTGAAACGGTTACGTACGTACTTCAATGATTCCAGCTGCATTTTCTTGATTTGGTGCGTCTTGTTCACCGCTTCAATTTCATCAGACAGACCATAACCTTTTACGGTTTTTGCCAGAATGACCGTTGGCTGACCTTTGGCCTTGGTCGCTTCTGCATAGGCAGCAAAAACTTTGTACGGATCATGACCACCACGGTTCAGATTATCAATATCTTCATCGCTCAGGTCTTTAACCAAAGCTTCTGCTTCTGGATATTTACCAAAGAAATGTGCGCGTGCATAAGCACCACCTTTCACCTGATAGCGCTGGTAATCACCATCTACTGCTTCTTCCATAATCGCTTTGAGTGCACCAGATTTGTCTTTATCCAGTAGCGGATCCCAATGACGACCCCAGACAACTTTAATCACGCGCCAGCCAGCACCACGGAATAATGACTCAAGTTCCTGAATGATCTTGCCATTACCACGTACCGGACCATCTAAACGCTGCAAGTTACAGTTCACCACCCAGATCAGGTTATCCAGCTTCTCACGACCCGCCAGTGAAATCGCACCCAGGCTTTCCGGCTCATCCATTTCGCCATCGCCCAGATAAGCCCAGACTTTACGGTCTTCTTCTTTGATCAGGCCACGGTTCATCAGGTATTTTTGAATATGCGCCTGATAGATCGACATGATCGGACCCAGACCCATGGATACGGTCGGGAACTGCCAGTAGTCTGGCATCAGGTATGGGTGTGGGTAAGATGGCAAACCTTTACCGCCGACTTCACGGCGGAAGTTATTTAAATGTTCTTCAGTCAGACGACCTTCAAGGAAAGAACGTGCATAGATACCCGGAGCACAGTGACCTTGATAATAGATCATGTCGCCGCCAAAGTTATCACTATTGGCACGGAAGAAATGGTTAAAGCCAACATCATAAAGGGTGGCAGAAGAAGCAAAACTGGCCAGGTGACCACCAAGATCATCGCCCGTTTTGTTAGCACGCAGCACCATCGCCAGTGCATTCCAGCGAATCAGGGCGCGGATACGACGCTCCATATCCTGATCACCCGGCATTGGTGGTTGCTCTTCAACTGAAATGGTATTTAAATAAGGCGTATTTAGACGCTGAATGGGAACGTGTTTCGCGATTGCCCGTTGATAAAGTTTTTCTAATAAAAATGCCGCACGCTCGGTTCCCATGTGCTGCAAAACTGAATCAAACGCGTCCTGCCACTCTTGGGTTTCCTGCGCGTCGGTATCACCATAATACGCCATAGTCGGTCATTCCTGAATCCTAATTATATGGTTTATATGTACCATATTTCTGCTTTCTAAAGGTATGGCCATCGGTGAATACGACTTTAGACTAGTATTTCGAGAAAAAATATCTATTGACGTTTTATTACCCAAAATAACAAAAAACCGCCAATAGCGGCGGTTTAATATACAGACAATATTCTTTTGAGTGATAATATAATCGTTATAAGGTCTTAATGCATGACGTGCTCAAAAATTAGGCCTTTTGAGCAAAAGCCGCAAGCTGTTAAGGCAGCATTGCCAGGTAAGTTGATGGGTTTTTACGAACGCCGTCTTTTACTACTTCATAATGTAAATGAGGACCGGTACAACGACCTGTACAACCCACGTTTGCAATATGCTCACCTGCAGCAACACGATCGCCGACACGTGCAATTAAGCGTGATGCATGAGCGTAACGGGTTAAATAGCCATTGCCATGGTTAATTTCAACATATTGACCATAACCTGTACCCCAACCTGATTTAGTTACGATACCCGGGCCAGTGGCATAAATTGGTGTGCCGCTTGGCGCTGCTAAATCTAAACCTGAATGACGTTCAGCACGACCATTCATGGTACGACCACCATAGTTTGAGCTTACACGGGCATTTGGTAAAGGATGCGCCACTAACCAGCTATATGGATTAGCGCTATAAGATTTCGCAGAAGACGCTGAACCGTATTTTTTCGCTAAAGATTCGTTGTTTAATTCAACCGTTTTTTCACGCAGTTTGACATTAATTTCAGTTTGCGCCGGAATATTGATGTCTTGTGACTCGCTATAGGTCCCTTGTGCCAGGGTGCGGGTCAATTCTTCAATACGGTCTGTCGATGAATTTTGGCTGTTTAAGTCAACCAGATCAGCAAAAGCCACTGACGCCGCAGAAGCCGCCAAAGAAAACGCTAATAAAATACGTCGCGTATGCATAAAAACCTCATAAAAACTGTTCTTACTCAGAGTTCCTTGGTGATCTCTTCCTTGATCTTCACTGAAAGGAGCGCATAAGATTAAGACATAAACATGAAGGAAATATGTATGTCCGAGCCTTGTAACGTCTTTCGCCAAACAAGAAAACACATAAAAACAGGAAACCTAACGTTTCTCTCAACGCAAGTTGCTGCCTGGCAGAAACTTACTCAAATTATTCAACCCTTGTTGCCCCAACCCGAACTTTGGCAGGTTGTTTGTTATCAGCAAGGGATTCTTACCATTACTGGCACCAATCAGGCGATGGTGAGTCAACTGGCCTATTTGCAAAAACAGTATGTTGCTCAGCTATCACAATTGGCAGAACTTCAAGATTTACACAAGATTCAGGTCCGGTTAAAACCGCAGTTGCAAACGCCCCCAAAACAGGAAAAATCTTCAAGAACACTCAGTACAGAAACCCAGGAAATGCTTCGCGGTGCTGCTGACTTTGTGAGCGACCCTAAGCTTAGCCAAGCTTTGTTACGTTTGGCAAGCAATAAAAAGTAACATTGCGCCAATCTAAAAAATACAAAACCGATAAAAACGAGAATTAGTTCACTTTTTTAGATGTTACATTATAACATCACCAAGGAAAGACAATGACTTATGTCACACTCACATACGGAATTGGACATTGATTAATGTCATCAAATGTTACAATTTCATAGCTGCTTGGATCTTTTTGCACATTCCGCAAGAGCTGGTTATTCAATGCATGACCCGATTTATATCCATCAAATTTCGCAATAATTTGATGACCGAGCAAATACAGGTCACCTACCGCATCTAATATTTTGTGACGAACAAATTCATCCGAGAAACGCAGGCCCTCTTCATTGACCACACCAGTGTCATCGACCCCAATGGCATTTTCCAGGCTGGCACCCAAGGCCAGATTGTTGGCTTTTAAATAATCCAGATCTTTCATAAAGCCAAAGGTGCGTGCTTCACTGACTTCATAGACAAAGGTTTCGGTAGAAAAATCGATAGTGGCAGACTGATATTCTTTTTTAAAGGCGGGATGATCGAAATCGATGGTGAAATTGAGCTGGAAACCGTCATGCGGGGTGAAGATGGCACGTTTATCATCAATTAGCGCTTCAACCGGTTTTAAAATCTTGATGAATTTTTTTGGCGCATCCTGCTCTTTTAAGCCACCCTGCATTAATAAATAGATGAAGGGACCGGCACTGCCGTCCATAATTGGCACTTCAGAGGCGGAAACCTCGATAATCAGGTTATCAATTCCCAGACCCGCCAGCGCACTCATAATGTGTTCAATGGTGCCGACTTTGGCATTGTCCTGAACCAGATTCGAGCACATAAAGGCTTCCTGAATCAGCATGGCATCGGCCGGAATATCGACCGGTGGATTCAGGTCAATACGGCGAAACACGATTCCCCCGTCAGCATGGTGCGGCACAAAGTTAATCATGACTTTCTGTCCACTATGCAGACCTATACCACTCGCTTTCACGACACGTTCTAGGGTACGTTGTTTCAACATGCTCTCAATTCATCTGTATATAAAACCGCTATACGTTAGCATATTTAGCCATTGATAAAAAACAAAAAGGTAGCCATTTGGCTACCTTTTACAAGTTCTGGAATAAAAATCTATATCGTAAAAATTATTTACGTTGTTGATTTTTAAGATATTCCTGAATACTCATTGGCGTTGGACGTGAATTATTGCTGCTGCCTGCAGTCGCATTGATGGCCGGCGCTGCCTCTGCCTGACGCTGAATGGCCGGAACATCATCTTCTTCAACCGGCTGTTGAGCGGTTGCCTGTGCAGACTGCACCACTGAAGAACGCTTGACTGGCTCAACCGCATCGGCTGAATTACGGGTCAAACCAGTGGCAATTACGGTCACGCTGATTTCATCACGCGCATCCGGATCAAATACGGTACCGTAGAATACCTGGCCTTCATCCAGATCGACAATCTGGTTGACAACATCGGTAATTTCTTCAATTTCACCAAAGGTCACGTCATCACCACCGGTCACGTTAATCAGAATACCTTTGGCATTCATGATGGTCACGTTATCCAGTAACGGACTGCGAATCGCCTGCTCTGCTGCCTGACGGGCACGGTTTTCACCACGCCCCAGACCGACACCCATCATGGCATAGCCACGGGTACTCATGGCCGTTTTCAAATCGGCAAAGTCAAGGTTGATGTGACCCGGACGTACCACTAAATCAAAGATACTGCGCACGGCATTTAACAGCACGTCATCTGCCTTTTTATAAGCATCTTTCATGGAAATGTCGCGGAACACTTTTAACAAGCGCTGGTTTGGAATGATGATCAGGGAATCAACATGCTGCTCTAAAGCTTCAATACCTTTTTCTGCAGATTGCAGACGGCGTTTACCTTCAAAGTTAAACGGTGTGGTTACGACACCGACAGTTAAAATGCCCATTTCTTTGGCAATTTCAGCGACAACAGGTGCAGCACCGGTACCGGTACCACCGCCCATACCGGCAGTCACAAACACCATATCGGTGCCTTCTAACTGCTGGCGAATCAGCTCGCGGCTTTCTTCAGCAGCGGTTTGACCCACTTGCGGATTAGCCCCTGCGCCCAGACCACGGGTACTTTGCTCGCCCAGCTGGATTTTGCACTGTGCATTCATGCGGTCCAGTGCCTGTTTATCGGTATTGGCACAGACAAATTTCACACCCTGGATATCTGATTCCAGCATATGCTGTACGGCGTTACCGCCTGCACCACCTACACCAAATACAGTGAAACGGGCTTGACCGTTGTTATCGGTTTGATCATCTTCAAAAAATTCAAATGAGGCCATGACCTTTAGCTTTCCTAATTCATAATTGGCAGTCACTTCAGCCCGTATACTGCCTTGATCTTAATAAAAAATTGTTTTTAAGAATGCTGTCCAACGGCTGCCTTGTCAAGTACAAGCGATAATCCGTACAACTTCCTAACAATATTCCCTAAAAAATCAACTAAAAAATTGATTTCAGTTTTTCGTTGAGTCCTGACCAGGCACGACCTACACGCGCCCAGACCGATAAGGTCTCCGGGTCTTCGGTTTCGACAATGGTGTCCTGACTGTAGCTCTGGCTATACATCAGCACGCCCGCTGCGGTTGCATACTGCGAACGGCGCAAGGCAGCCTGATGCGGTTCATCGGCATAAACCTGTACCGGCGGATTGCCCAAATGCGCAGACACACCCAGGGTGCGGCGTACCAGACTGACCATGCCTTCAATCTGACAGGCATCACCAGCCAGCACCACACCATGATATAAGCCATGAATGGCGCCACTGTTTTCCAGTTCCTGACGGATTTGCGCAAAAATTTCTTCATAACGCGCAATAATAATTTCCGACAGTTCAATCCGGCTGATGGTTTGCGGACCATCAATGCCCTGAATCTGAATCATGTGATCAGGTTTGACCACTTTTAAATCGACGCAACCGTAAAGCAGTTTAATCCGCTCGGCTTCTTCGGTGGTGGTCTGCAATACCGCCGCGATATCACGGGTCACATGCTCACCGCCACGCTGCAGGGTTTGTGACAGCGCCAGACGACCATCCAGATAGACCGCAATATTGGTGGTACCGGCGCCAATATCAACCAGGCACACGCCATATTCTTTTTCATCTTTCAGTAAACTGGCTTCAGCGGTGGCCAGATGCGACACCACCATTTTTTCTACACCAATATTGGCCCCTTTTAAGGCACGGTCCAGATTCTGCATGGTGCTAATCGGCAGCATCATCAGCTGATAATGACCGGTCATGCTATGCGCCGACATACGGATCGGGTTTTGTACCCATTCACCGGAATCATCCAGATCAAAGCCCAATGGCACCGCGCTGACCAGATAATGGTCTGAAGTTAAATGGCTGGCTTTGGCCAGATCTAAGGCACGAACCACTTCACTTGTTGTAATTGTGTGGTCACTATTTTCAATTGGGGTACGCCCCGCAGCATAAAAACTTTTTAATTCTGCACTTGGAATAGAAATCCAGGCTGAATGCACCCGGCATTCCGCCATATCTTCTGCTTCTTGAACGGCATTTTTAATGGCTGTAATGACTTTATCGAGACTTACAATTTTTCCTTTATTCATGCCTCGGTTACGAGCGGTAGCCATACCAATCACTTGGATATTGTCTGGCGCGTGTACCTTACCAATCAAAACTGAAACTTTGTGTGTCCCAATGTCAATCGCAACAACCGAGGGAACAGCTTCACTCATTTATTTACTACCATCACATGTTTGTTTAATTAATGGCTTAATGCCTCTATTTTTAAAGCCAAGTATTATGGCTTTGCTGCTATTGCATTCGCAATGCTTGTGTCATCAATCGTTACAACAAAATGACCATTGGCAATTTTTGGTGCCACCGAGTTTTTCCACTGGATCGCCAGACCATTGCGGTAACGCAGGTCAATTGCAGAAATCCTGGACCATACCGGCTTGAAGTCACTTTGCGCCAGATGACTCAGGCGCTGCAATTTACTCATGGTCTGATCCTGATCCACAATCACCCGCAGGCCAGAATCAAACTGCATAAACCAGGTCATCCGGTCAGTGAGATATAACTCTTTTAAACGCAGATTCACCGGTAAAAATAACTGGTTAATTTCATTATAGCGACGCATCATCATTTTGGACTGATGCATCGGGCCATGTAATAACGGCAGATGCTGATTATTCTTGGGTGTGACTTCCGAAAACACATCACCGCTGTCACTGAGTAAACGTCCGGTGCCCCAGCGCGCAATCGCATGGCGTGGCATGACCCGTAAACGGATGGCATTCGGCCAGGCGCGTGACACCACCACCCGATCGACCCAGGACAGTTCCAGTGCGGTATCACGAATCTGTTCCAGATCGGAAGTAAAATAGTTATCTGTGACCACTGGCGAAACATGGGTCATGACCTGGCGCAGTTCGGCATTGGAACGAGTACCGACCACGTCCAGTTCAGCCACGCGTGCATCGGTCATGACTTTATATAGACCATAGATTCCTGCTGCCAATACCACAATCGCCACGCACAGCAATACCCATCCACCCAGGTTCGTCAGCTTTTCTTTACGCGTCGGTGGCTTATCGTGAATCGAGGTAATCGCTGCGCGTTTACGGCGCATGGAAGCAGGAAGTTGAGCCATGGCTTAGTGGGTCGCATCCGTTAAGGTTTGTTCAAGAATTGCCACGCACAAGGCATCAAAACTGTAGCCCACCGCCTGCGCGGCTTTTGGCACCAGTGAGTGACTGGTCATGCCCGGTACAGTGTTGACTTCAAGCAGCCAGAAATTGCCTTGTTCATCCTGCATTGCATCAATACGGCCCCAGCCGCTGGCACCTACCGCCTGGAACGCACGCAGGGCCAAGACCTGTAACTGCTGCTCTTCCGACTCGGTTAAGCCACATGGAATGCCATATTGCACATCATTACGGTTGTATTTGGCTTCATAGTCATAGAACGCCACATCTTTAGGCGGTTCCAGACGAATCACCGGCAAGGCCTGACCGTTCAGTAAGACAATCGTGAACTCGCGACCGGTAATCCATTTTTCAGCCATCACCACTGCATCATGCTCGGTGGCTTTGGCAATCGCTTCAGCAAAGTCTTCAATACGTTCGACTTTGCTCATGCCAATACTGGAACCTTCATGTACCGGCTTGATAATCAGTGGTAAACCCAATGCAGCGACAATATCAGCCGGGTTTGAATCTTTGGTGACAATACGATACGGCGCTGTTGGCAGCTCGGAACCTTGCCAGACCTGTTTGGTTTTGACCTTGTCCATGCCAATGGCTGAACCCTGTACGCCAGTACCGGTATACGGCACATTCAGCCATTCCAGTACACCCTGAATCTGACCATCTTCACCGCCGCGGCCGTGCAGGACAATAAAGGCACGATCATAATTGACCAGTTCGGTCACACTGCGATCTTTCGGGTCAAACGCTTCTGCCTGAACGCCTTCGCGCAGCAGCGCATCGAGCACTGCCTGTCCACTATCCAGAGACACCCCACGCTCGGCAGATTTTCCACCAAATAACACGGCAACTTTGCCGAACTTTGAAGCATTTGACACGTTTATATCCTTAAACTTTACACTGAGCGACCAAATTCAAATATCACTTTGGGTGATTATTTTAAATACAATTTATTTTGAGCAAGCTCGATGGAGATTGCTCCTACATTACCCGCACCTTGGGTCAATAACAAATCATTCGGTTGTAACACTTTTTGTACCAGTGTTTCCAGATTGCCCTCAACCGGATCAATTAGGATTGGCTCAACCTGACCACGCAAACGGATACTACGTGCCAGACTGCGGCTGTCGGCACCCACAATGGCTTTTTCACCGGCAGGATACACTTCCAGCAACAGCAGTTGATCGACCTGCGATAACACTTCAACAAAGTCATCAAAACAGTCACGGGTACGGCTAAAACGGTGCGGCTGGAACAACATCACCAGACGGCGGTCCGGATGGCTCTGACGCGCTGCTTTAATGGTGGCTTCCACTTCTTTAGGATGGTGACCATAGTCATCGACCAGTTTGATGCTGCCACCGTCCAGTTCAAATTCACCTTGCACCTGGAAACGGCGACCTACACCACTAAAGCCTTCCAGTGCACGGCAAATCGCACCATCAGAAACACCTTCATCCGTCGCCACACCAATGGCGGCCAAGGCATTCAGTACATTGTGCAGACCTGGTTGATTCACGGTAACACGCAGTGGCTCGCGGTCTTTACGCAATACGGTAAAGTGGGTACGCATACCGTCCTGATCAACATCGACTGCGCGAATATCATTGTCTTCATTAAAGCCGTAGGTTAGCACCGGACGGGCAATGCGCGGCATAATTTCACGGATGTTGGCATCATCACCACAAACCACTGCCAAACCATAGAATGGCAGTTTGTGCAGGAATTCAATAAAGGTATCTTTTAGCTTGTCAAAGCTGCCGCCATAAGTATCCATGTGGTCGGCATCAATATTGGTGACAATCGCTGCCATTGGCTCCAGATGCAGGAAAGATGCATCTGATTCATCGGCTTCAGCCACAATATAACGGCTCGCACCCAGTGCAGCATTAACCCCGGTACGGTTCAGCAAACCGCCTATCACGTAAGTCGGGTCCAGATTTTCTTCTGCCAGCATACAGGTAACCAGGCTGGTGGTGGTGGTTTTACCATGTGTTCCGGCCACGGCAATCCCGTGACGATAACGCATCAGCTCACCCAGCATTTCAGCACGGCGCACCACCGGAATACGGCTCTCAATAGCGGCTTTAACTTCCGGGTTTTCCGGATCAATCGCGGTAGAGACTACCAGTACATTGGCGCCCTGAATATTATCTGCGCTATGACCAATAAACACCCGAATGCCGTTTTCTTCCAGCTGGGCGGTGGTTTTTGAGGCTTTAATATCTGAACCGGAAACGTCATAGCCCTGGTTTTTTAATACCTCGGCAATGCCACACATCCCGGCGCCGCCAATCCCGACAAAGTGGATATGTTTGATACGACGCATTTCAGGCACTTTAATCAGTTCTTTTACTTGATCAGCAGGGATAGATGGAGACATAGTTTACTCGGTTTACAAATCTTGAATTAAAGCAACCACTTGTTGGGTTGCATTAGGTTGCGCCTGTTGACGCGCCTTGCTGGCCATTTCAGAGAGCAATTGGCGGTTCATCAACGGCATTAACAGTTCTTTTAAGCTGTCCGGGGTCATGCTGGCTTGCGGACAGATTTTTGCCGCGCCCGTCTTGGCCAAAAATTGTGCATTGGCCGTCTGATGGTCATCCACAGCGCTTGGCAAGGGCACAAATACCGCAGCCACACCCGCGGTTGCAATTTCCGTAACCGTCAGTGCGCCGGCCCGGCAGATAATCAGATCGGCATCGCTATAGGCCTGTGCCATATCTTCAATAAAGGGTTGCACTTCAACCGTTAAGCTGTCCGGCTTGTTGGTATAACGCGCCCGGGTGCTGTCTGCATGATTTTGCCCACACTGATGATACACATTTAAAGGTACATCCAGCTGTATTAAGGCTTCTGGGACACGTTCATTCAGTGCCTGCGCGCCCAAAGAGCCGCCAACAATTAAAATACGCAGCGGCAAACCTGCTTTTTCACGTTCCTGATAACGCCAGGATGGGGTTAAAGTCGCACTAATTTCTTTACGCACCGGGTTGCCAGTGGTGACAATTTTAGTGCTGGCCGGAAATGTATCCGGGAACGCCTGACAAACAGTTTTGGCAATACGTGACAGCTGGGTATTGGTAAAGCCGGCAATCGCATTCTGCTCATGAATAATGACCGGAATACCAAGCAGACGTGCTGCCAGACCGCCCGGTCCTGCCACATAGCCACCAAATCCGGCGACAGCCTCTACTTTGTGTTTTTTCATTAACTGCATGGCGCTTAAGGTGGCTTTTAGAATTTTAAAAGGCGCCATCAGTTTGCGTGCCAGTCCGTTACCGCGCACGCCTTGAATATCAATCTGATAAATCGGAATATTCTGGTTTTGTAATAAACGGTTTTCCATGCCTGTAGGCGTTGCTAACCAGGACACATGGATTCCCTGCTGCTGGAGTTCTTTGGCCACGGCTAGGGCCGGGAAAACATGGCCACCAGTGCCTGCGGCCATCATCATCACATGTTTAGGCTTGGTTTGCGCTGCATCAGTCACGGTCTAATTCTTCAATCCAAATATGGCTAATGAAAGTTCTTTATAAGCGCTCAATTGTAATCACAATCGTATGAGCTTGAAAGTTTATTTACTTTTTTTCACCAAGCGGCTCATTGTTTTTTTCAACAGTTTTGAAAGTTTAAACTAGTTTTATTATTAATTCACCGAAATTGTTAAATTTACTGCATTTTTCATCAAATTATGTCGACTGGTTTTGGTTTACAAAATCGCTATGATTTTCTTGCTCAACGCAGTTTTTCAACCCCAAATCTCGCTTAAAAATACAAAAAGAGCCACCCAAAGTGACTCTTTTCAAGAACTGCTTAACGACCGGCTTCCAGTACATCAAACAGGGTATCGGCAATTGAGGTGCCGAACTGGGCATCAATTTCACGGATACAGGTTGGACTGGTCACGTTAATTTCAGTGACATAGTTACCAATCACATCCAGACCGACAAATACCAGACCTTTTTCACGTAAAAATGGCCCGACTTTGGCAGCAATTGCCTTGTCATTGTCGGTCAATGGACGTGCTTCACCCAGACCACCAGCGGCCAGGTTGCCACGCACTTCGCCGTTTTGCGGAATACGTGCCAGACAATACGGAATTGGCTCGCCATTGACCATTAAAATGCGTTTATCCCCTTCTACAATTTCCGGAATATAACGCTGCGCCATAATTGGCTGGGTGCCGTTATTGGTCAGAATTTCAATGGTAGAGCCAATATTCACACCATTCTGATACAGACGGAAAATGCCCATGCCGCCCATCCCATCGAGCGGTTTCACAATCACATCGCCCTGTTGCTGAATAAATTCACGAATCAGGCTTTGCTGAGAGGTCACCAAAGTCGGCACCTGCAGCTCCGGGAACTGGGTCGCAAACAGTTTTTCATTACAGTCACGCAGGCTTTGCGGCTTGTTAATAATCCACGCTCCTTCGCGCTCTGCCTGTTCCAGAATATAGGTGCTATAGACAAAGTTCATATCAAATGGCGGGTCTTTACGCATCAGCACCACATCATAGGCTGCGATGGATTCTTTTTGTTTTTCGCCCAGCTCATAATAATGGTTGTAATCTTCAAAGACTTTTAACGGGCTGATTAGACCGAAAGCCTTGCCCTGATCAATATATAAATCTTGTTGTAGTGCATAACCGAGTTCATGACCCCGACGTGCCGCGGCCCACAGCATGGCCATGGTGGAATCTTTTTTCAGGTTCACCGTTTCAATCGGGTCCATCACCACAAGTACGCGCATAATGACTGCTCTTTTAAAATTGCTATGATGTGGAGTATAACGGAGATTCGCTGCCTGTTTTTCTGAATTTGAGTAAAGCTTTGCAGCACTGTATTTGCTGATTTCAGGAAGCTGCCCATGCAACAGCCAATTGTGGGATATCATTTAGATGAAGAAAATCATTGGGTCGCAGAGCTGGCCTGTGGTCATGGCCAGCACGTGCGGCATAATCCGCCATGGCAGAACCGGCCCTGGGTGATGACGGAGCAAGGACGCAAAGAAAAATTAGGGGTGATGCTAGAGTGTAAGAAGTGTGAGGAAGGATGATTTTGTTATTTATTTTTCCTTCTTATTTCATGAATAGACAATCTACGTTCTATTTTTTTAAAAAGATATGCATCCTGATCGATATCTAACTCTTTATTGCGACGTTTTACATAGCTCATATAATTCAACTTTTGTTTTAGCTCCTATTCATTCCAATGAGTTTCTTCTGCTTTTGATTTTTTATCTAAAAATGCAGTTTGCCTATTAATATTTTTACTCATACTTTCTAAAGACTTTTGAATTCCTGCTAATGCTTTGGGAAGAGCTTCTTCAAAACTCTCTCCTAATTTATAAATTTTTAGTTCTGAAGTATCAATTTTATATGTATTCTTATATTTCTTTCCCTTTAAATCCTCATATCTGATCTCAGCATTAAAAATAAGATTAAAGAAGTATTCACTATCTAACTCTTTAGGATTTAAACCAGTAAAACTTAGATAGTCCGTATATTTAGAATCATTCGGCGCTAAATAATTGACTCCCTTAATCATAAAATCTCTTTGCATAAAAACTTTAATAGCTTTTTGAGCAGTAACTAAAAAAGAAGCATCGAGTGAAGGTTCAGGAAATAATTTTATTTTTACGTTATGAGCTCCTCCTTTTCCTACATTTGTAATTTTTAAACGTAAAAAATGGATTCTGTACTCAGCAGGTTCTAACTTAATGTCTATCAATGGTTCGGTTTGAACTTTTCTAAGTTCCCTATTTTCTTTCCAACCCAAAAAAGTCGCTATCGATGCTGCACTTGCAGCAATAGCTGAAAAACTTGCGATCATTAAATTCCAATCTAGATTCATTTTTGTTTTTTATAAAAATAAAGCCCTATCATGGATAGAGCTTTATTAAAAATCAATACGTTGTATTAATTATTAGATCCCATACTTCACACGATAGGCTTCCATCTTCGCCAAAGCCTCTTTTTCACCTTTGGCATCTAGATAATTCATTAAATCTTTCATCGTAATTAAGGCATGTACCGGAATTTCTAGCTCTTTTTGAACTTCTTGAATCGCAGACAAATCACCCTGCCCTTTTTCCTGACGATCTAGCGCGACCAGTACACCGGCAATTGTGGCACCCGCATTTTTTAAAATGGTCACCACTTCACGAATTGCTGTACCTGCGGTAATCACATCATCAATAATCCAGACTTTTTTACCTTCAACCGACGCACCGACCAATACACCACCTTCACCATGATCTTTGGCTTCTTTACGGTTAAAGCCCCAAGGCACACTCACGCTATGATTTTGCGATAAAGCCACCGCCGTTGCCGCCACAAATGGAATGCCTTTATAGGCTGGGCCAAAAATCACATCAACATTTTCACATTCTGTTAACTTGGCTGCATAGCCTGACGCCAGTAATGACAAGGCTTCGCCATCATTTAATAAACCGGCATTAAAAAAATAAGGACTCACGCGACCCGATTTTAAAGTAAACTCACCAAATTTAAGCACACCACGTGATAATGCGAGTTCGATAAAAGCTTGAGGGTTAAATGTCGCTTGCGTTGACATGAGGTGCTCCAAAATTCATAAATTGAGGTAAGACCTGCGCATGATACCAAAGAGTAGCTATCCGAGTGATCAAAAAATTCTTCGTGTGGTTTCAATTAACGTCAATGGCCTGCGTTCTTCGGTCAGTAAAGGCCTGCTGGAGTGGATGGAAAAATCAGAGGCTGATGTCATCTGCATTCAGGAAAGCCGTCTGACCCATGCGCAGTGGACTGATAAATTCAAACCGGAAGGCTGGTATACCCATCTGTTCGCAGCTGAACGTCCGGGCTATGCCGGCACCGCCATTTACAGCCGCCTGCCATTTGTGTCTATTCAGGATGGTTTAGGCTTTGAACTGGCCGACTCCCAAGGCCGTTTTGTCACGGCAGAATTTGATTTAGGGCTGGGTTATCCGGTGCATATCTGCTCACTGTATCTGCCATCGGGTTCATCGGGTGAAGAAGCACAAGCCCGTAAAGACCACTTCCTCGAAGAATATACAAAAATCCTGAAACAATGGCGCGATGAAAATAAATCGATCATTGTCTGCGGCGACTACAATATCGTGCATAAACGTATTGATATTAAAAACTGGTCAGGCAACCAGAAATCTTCCGGCTGTTTACCGCATGAACGTGCCTGGCTCGATCATATCTATGATGATCTGGGCTATGTCGACACCTTCCGTGAAGTGCGCAAAGAAGCCGAACTGTATTCCTGGTGGTCGAACCGTGGCCAAGCGCGTGCCAAGAACGTTGGCTGGCGGATTGACTATCATGCCTGCTCACCGGACTGGAAAGCACGTACCGTCAATGCCTGGGTCTACAAAGAGGAATGGTATAGCGACCACGCCCCGGTGATTATTGATTATAAACTCAACTAAAAACCTTCCTATTGAGTGAACAATTGTTCACTCAATAGAGGTTTATTTCCGACATATTTTGTCGTCATTGAGACCTTTATCTGCTTTTTAAATCGGCGCATTATTGCAGCACGGCAAAGGGACAGTGTCAGGATGACAGCAAAGGGACAGGAAGCCGTAGGATGCAAATAAACAAAGCCATGATGGTCTTTGTTTCAAGGATGTGACATCGGACGTTGTAGTGAGACCCGCATAATCAGGATGATTAAATGCGGGTTTTCTACATCTGGGCTTTTATTTTTTATATTGGCTATTTGCTTTTCGTTTTTTTCTTAGCACGAATAATTCTTATCAAGTGCTGTCTTGTTTTTCTGCCACTATTATGGCGCGGTAGCGTTGCATTTTAATGACGGTTTAATTTCAGAACCATGAACTCAATATTTATACCCGCTATAGTGCAAAACCAATTTTTTGGTTAATCTCTTGAGCATTGTGTTTCTTGCTGGAATCCGCTTTATGCTTAAAATTTATGGTATTAAAAACTGCAACTCCATGAAAAAAGCCTTTGATCTGCTCAATGAACTGGGCCTGGCTTATGAATTTCATGATTATAAAAAACAGGGGATTGATGCAGAAACGCTAAAACACTGGCTGGATGCTGAAGGTCAGGACAAAATTCTGAATAAAAAAGGCACCACCTGGCGCAAACTGTCGGAAGCGGAACAGGCACAAGCCCTGTCCAGCGAAGCAGATTTAATTGAAGCCTTACGCACTCACAACAGCCTGATCAAACGTCCTGTGCTGGCCACCGCAGACGGCTTTATTGTTGGTTTTGATGAAACCGCCTATCGCGCCTTAAACGGATAAATTCTTTTTATCTACCTTTTACTTATCCGTTAAAAATCAAAAAGCCTGATGCATCTGCATCAGGCTTTCTGGTTTAATCCGTTTCTATTGGCTGGCTTATTTCACACGAACCCAGGTCTGGTTACGACCCAGCGCTGCTACGCCAATATAGCCACGCAATTGTAATTTCTGCCCGCCATCAGCCAGTTGACCTTTTAACTTGTAGGTTTTACCTGATTGCGGATCCAGAATTGAACCGCTGTCATAGTTGGTACCACCCGAATTCTTTAAACCACGTACAATGGTTAAACCTTTCAAGGATTTGTTTTTGTAAGGTCCTTCACATTTTGTACAGGCATTTTCTTCACCCGGCGTTAAAATGGACTGAATTGTTGCAGTTAACGTGCCATTTTTCTGCTCGGTAAATTTGACGGTTGCTTTTGCTTGCTTGGTTTTGTCATCAATTGTTTTCCAGACAGTACCATTTAGCGGATCAGCAGCATTCGCCAAAGCTGTTAAACCCATTAATCCTAATGCCAGTGCAATTTTTTTCATTTTTTTTGATTCCCTAGTCTAGTGTTAGACAGCCTTAGTATTAAAAAGTCACTACAAATTTGCAATTTTTGAATGTGACCATTTAGTGTAACCTTGTAAATTGTGTTGGTAAATACGCAAGCACAGGCCAAAATCAAGAACAAGATGGAAGAACAATGAAGATCAACCCGTTATTGAAACAAATTTTCACAGAAGGCTTTTTAAAAACCACCATCCGCCTGCCAAGCCAATATAATTTACCGCATAATCCGCTGCGTTTCGCCCTCGAACAGATGTGCCGGCTGTTTCCGACCAATAAAACTGTCGAAGTCCGCGCTTTACGTCTGGCTGGCCTGAAAGCCGAAGAAATCAAGCCACAAGATGAAGCCACCCAGCTGATTTTCTATATTCACGGTGGCGCCTTTTATTTAGGGTCTTTAAATACCCATCGCCCATTTCTGACTGAACTGGCCGCCCGCACCCAGATGCAGGTGATTCATATCGATTATCCGCTGGCGCCTGAAAATCCATTCCCGGAAGCCTTAGAAGCAATTTTTGATGTCTATCAGACCCTGCTGGATCAGGGCGTACAGGCCAAAGATATTTTGCTGGCAGGAGATTCCTGCGGCGCCAATCTGGCGCTGGCCTTAGCCTTAAAAATCCGTGATGAACAGTTACCGCAAGTCAGCGGCCTCATGCTGCTTTCACCATTTTTGGATTTAACCCTGACCAGTGAATCAATTCGTTATAACCGCAAACACGATGCCTTATTGTCGATTGAAACTCTGGAAACCGGGATTCAATACTATGTGCCACCGTCGATCGATCGTGGTGATCCGCGTGTTTCGCCGCTATTTGATGATTTAACCGATTTACCACCAACCTTGGTGCAGGTGGGTTCTAAAGAACTGCTGCTGGATGATGCGCAGCGTTTTCGTGACAAGGCCGAACAGGCGGGCGTGAAGGTCAGTTTTAAACTGTATACCGGTATGTGGCATAACTTTATTATGTTCTCACCGTGGTTTGATGAAGCCAAAATGGCGCTGGCCGATTTAGCCGAATTTGCCCATCAGCAGGACCGAGATTAAAATGCCATAAAAAAAGGTCAGTAGAAACTGACCTTTTTTGTGATTAATGCAGCGCCGTAAAGCTTAGATTTTGGCAATCTGGTCTAATGCCGTAGTAATCGCCTGATCTTTAATATCGCTCATGCTAACCCCTTCAGCACGTACTACTTCAATATCACTGACACCGGTAAAGTTAAACACGGTTTTCAGGAATGCTTCCTGGAAATCAACCGGGCTTTGTTCGCCATAGACACCACCGCGGCTGCTGGCGATATACACTTTCTTGTCACCTGCCAGACCGACCGGGCCATTTTCGGTGTATTTAAAGGTACGACCTGCCACGCTAATCCGGTCAATCCAGGCTTTTAAAGTCGATGGCAGACCGAAGTTATACATGGCTGCGCCCACCACCACGACATCAGCATCTAGATATTGTTGCAGAATCTGTTCGCCTAAAGCGCTTTGCTCGGCATTTTGTCCCATTAAAATTTCAGCGGTTAAATGCGGAATGGTCTGTTCAGCCAGATCCAGATAGTCAACTTGGGCCGCTGTATTTTTCGCCTGTAGCTGGTTCACAATAGCTTTAGACAACTGACGTGATACAGAAGCGTCACCTAAAATACTCGAGTCGATATGCAAAATTTTCATGGGAGAGAATCCTAAACTGTGATTTTTTCAATAGCGCCATTTTACTGCAGTTTAAAATAGAAATAAGTGATTTAAACAACACACACTGTTGCACCCATGCAACGATATTTTCCCGAAAAGTACAAAAAATAGCCATTACCAATTCTCTAAAATCATGATATGTTAGGTTTTATTAAAATAATTGTATAAAAATGAGACTTTAGACGCTCATTTTTGGGGTCGTGATTCACGCATGAAAAGTCGCATTGCGCACAGTGCTGTGCCCACATTTAAATACAAAGTCACCCGTTATTTACTCGAAAAAGAAGTGGTGATGAACTGGAGCACGTTAAACAAATGTATTCTGATGCTGTTTCTGGGCAGCCTGATGCACGTGATCTGGGCCATCTGGAAAAGTGTGGTATTACTCACCCCGGAACTGTGGCGCTGGGTCAATCTGGCCTTGTTAAAACAGCAGCTGGTCATTAATTTATTCGGACTGTTCGTGTTTATTGGCATGATTGGCATCTGCCACTACTTTCGCAAACAGGACTGGACCCGGCGCTATATGCCCTATATTGCGGTGGCCACCTTTGTGGTCAGTCTGTGCCGCGATGGCTATCTGGTCGGGGTGCTGAGTCCGGCCACTATGGTGACCTATATCAGTCTACCCACGGTCGGTCTGGTGCTGTTTGAACGCAGAATTGTCTATTCGGCCTTAATTCCGGCCACACTGTATCTGGTCAGCTGCGGTTATTTAAGCTTTTTCGGCCAGTTAACCTATGCACCTTTATTTTTATTAACCGACTTTCCTTATAAAAATGGCTTCTGGGTGCTGTCGATGCTGTTTTTTATTGTGCCGATTCTGCTGACCTGCCTGGTGCTGTTTGAAATTCTGCTGAGTCAGTGGCGCTATCGGGAGGCGCTGATTGCACATTTAAGTCAGGTCGATCCGCTCACCAATACCTTTAACCGGCGCAGTATCAACCAGTGTCTGGAACAACTGAACCACAAACAGGCACCCAGTTATGCAGTGATTCTGGTCGATCTGGATCATTTTAAGCAGATTAATGATGAGCATGGCCATCATAAAGGCGATGAAGCCTTGGTCCAAGTCTGTCATGTGCTGGCCGGCCATATCCGCGAGCAGGATGTGCTGGGCCGTTTTGGTGGCGAAGAATTTATTCTGGTCCTGAAACAGGCCACTGCGCACCAGGCCAAACAGGTGGCCGAGCGCTGCCGGCAGGCCATCACCCAGATTGAACTGTATGATGAACATAACCAGCCCATCCATTTTACCGCCAGCTTCGGGATTGCCTTATCGCACCACAATACCCCTTATGAAAAGCTGCTCAGTCAGGCCGATCAGGCCCTGTATCAGGCCAAAGCCTATGGCCGTAATCAGGTGGTGCTGTATCAGCCGCTGGAACCAGCAGCCTCTTAAGACTTAGCTAGAGGATGGTTCAGACTGATAAGGCTCCAGATAATTGACCCAGTCTTGTTCCTGTTTCGCGGCCTGTTCCCAGGCCTGCATTGCCGGATGTTGCAGCATGGTCTGCATATAATACTGGCTGTCTTCATTCACGGGCAGCGCATAGCTTTTCAAACGCCAGACCACCGGTGCATAAAAGGCATCAGCAATCGAGAAATCACCACAGAGAAAACCGCCTGGGTCCGGACGCTCAGACCAGATCTGACAGACACGGGCTACATCGTCACGTAAATCAGGTTGCTCAGCCCATAACGTCTGTCCGACTTCTGCCAGATCAGCGCGAATATTCATGCCGCAATGGTTACGCAGTGCCTGAAAACCGCTATGCATTTCAGCAGCCAAAGCGCGTGCCCGAGCCCGCTGTGCCCGACCAGCCGGCCATAGCTGGCGCTCCGGAAACTGTTCGGCCAAATATTCACAAATCGCCAGTGAATCCCAGACCATTAGCCCGTCATGTACCAAGACCGGTACCTTGCCATTCGGGTTAATTGCCAGTACATCCTGTTTAAAATGGCCCGTGCCGCGTTCTTTAGGAAAAGGTAACAGCACTTCACGAAACGGCAGTTCAAAAGCAGTAAGGACCAGCCACGGCCGCATGGACCAGCTGGAGTAATTCTTGTTGGCAATGTACAGTTCCATCATGACTCATCCTCCTGTTGTTGTTTTTAATATTCACGATCGCTGGGCAGTGCCACCTGATGAGATCAAGGGAGATGGCGCCAAAGCCTATACAAAGCGACTTAAAAGCTAAAGTTTAATGGGCGGACAGGCCTCGCGCTTATCCGCTGTGATCATCACCATCATGATAGCGTGATCTGCCAGCGCCTGTGTCGAGATCTGTAGCAATTCTGCTGCTAAACCAGATATAAAAACGGCCTGTGAACAGACCGTAAGCAGAATAAGTTGCAGCTCTCTAGCAGTCAGCGAGAGACTCTACTCCCCCGCTTTCTACAGCGCCATAACCAGAGCGCACTTAGAACAGGAAGGCCACACCTAAACCGGCATGATAACTTTTATCAGCGCCATTTAAATCAACACCGACACTGGCATCCAGCTGGGTACGTGCATTTAAGGCATAAATCAGACCTGAACCCAAGGCATATTCTACCTTCTGGCTTTCTGCTTTGCGGTAAATAAACTCGGAGAAGCCGGCCCATTTATCGCTGAGCTGATATTGAATCCCTGGCACTGCCTGCAAGGCCCAATTGCTGTCCTGCCACTCATAACGCATGCTAATTGAGGTGGTGAGTAAATCATTATAGGCATAGGCCACTGCCGAGCTAAGGCTGTAAATATCCTCTTCGGCACTAAAACCATCATTCCCGGTGGCAATCTGCGCTTCGGCCAGCACCGCCATCGACAGTTTTTCATCATCTAAATCAATGGCATGTTTCAGACCAATGCTGACATCCCCCAGACCATCTTCTTCAACCGACTGGCCAGCACTTTTTACCCGGCTCCAGCCCGGACCCTGCCAGCCCAGCTGTAATTCTAGATTGTCTGCCAGACCTGTACGCAACAAGGTATCGGCGTGCACCTGAGTGATTTCCTGCGTCAGACCATTGTCATCTTTGGTTTTCTGATAGTGCGCATTGGCCAGCGCCTGCTCCCAGGCCAACTGGCCGACCGGCGTAATTCCGGTGCTCATGCCCACACCCCGACGGTCAAATGCAAACTCGGCGGCAAAGACCTGACTGCTGACTGCAGTCGCCACCATCACACCCAATAATTTCAATGCTGACATAGTGTTTATCTCAATTTTAAGCCAATTCTTTGGTCATTTTCGCGCCATGGGCACGGAGCAGTTCTAAGGTTTGCTGTTCTTCAGGCAAGGCTTCAGCCCAGTTAATTTCATCAAAGTCGCAATCAAAGAATAAATCACTGATGGATGACAAAATGGTCAGGCCATCTTCATCTTTACGGTTTGGATCGACGTTTTCTTCAAGCAGGCGCTTTACCGCAGGTGCACAGGCGGCACTGGCGGCGTCCCATAACGGGCCATAGACTTCTTCCGCATCCCACAAATGCAAATTGACCTTGGCCTGAATTAACGCGTCCAGAATTTCCATATGGACGGCCAAATCCTGCTGTTTTTGTGCTTCATTGTGCGGCTGGCCCGCCTCATAGGCCTCGCAAATGGCTTCCCACCACTGAAACAGGCCATCAGACCAGACTGAAATTACCGGGCCTTTTTCAGGATCAATAAAATTCGGATCAAGCCCCGCGGCCAGAAGCTGTTGCACTTGGGCCTGATCTAGTTCTTCTATGGCTTGCACCAAGCGTTGTTGTTGTGCCGTTAACATGCAGAGAGCTCTCTTCAATCAAATCAATTTCGTTCTATTATGCCCAATTCAGTGAAAATTGTTTAAGCGAAATGTAATCTTGTCGCATGAATTTGCTATAAAAAAAGCCCCGATACTGGGGCTTTTCTGCTTTTCAGCCAATACCTGTCTTATTCGTCGACATCGGTATCTAGGTCAACTCGACCCGGCTGTCCACCACGCGGATGTTCTTTTTTCTCAAAGACATGCTCCAGACTACGTTTTAAACGGTCAATGGCGCCATGAATTGCGGTATCGACATTATGACCACGATGATTGACCACCACAGGCTTCAAGCCGGCCGGGCGTGCTTCAATCATACATTTGATGTCATCATCTCCGCCTTTGTCCCCGTTTTCATCACTTAAATGTACGGAAAAATGGGTAATACGCTCACTATGGCGTTTAAATTCATCACTTAGCTCTGCACGTACGTAACTAATTAATCGTTCGCTACCTTGGATGTTCTTATCTGTACGGATTTCAATATTCATAATCTCATCCTCTCTTTCTTTCGTTTTCTGAATCTTTTTTGTGCAAAACTATTTTATCTTGGCACGTTTGTCGCTTGCTGTTTTCCAGCATATTGAACATCTTCAACCTAATTTGGACGCTACCCTCCACATTGAACGATGAACACTTTTGAGTCTGCAGAACCGTGTCCTTATACTTTGAATATCGGGCCTAACTCAAAAATATGCAAGCAATATTTGATAAAAATTAGCAAAAGGATAACCTGTTGTGACAACTGCTTACTTGCGTGGTCAGGCACTGATTGACTCAATCCGCTCTGCCCCTTATTCACGTGATTTAATTGGCTATCATGGCCAACCGCCGCATCCGCAGTGGCCGAATCAGGCACGTATTGCAGTGCAATTTGTGCTGAATTATGAGGAAGGCGGCGAAAATCATATTGAACATGGTGATGCCGGTTCTGAGCAGTTTTTATCTGAAATTGTCGGTGCGGCCAGCTTTCCGGCCAGACATATGTCGATGGATTCGATGTACGAATATGGCTCGCGGGCCGGTTTCTGGCGTATTCATCAGGAATTTCAGCGACGTCAGTTACCGATGACCATTTTTGGGGTCGGTATGGCGCTGGCGCGGAATCCATATGTGGTCGAGGCCATTCAGCAGGCCGACTATGATGTGGTGTCGCATGGGCAACGCTGGCTACATTATCAGAGCATGGACATGGCCACTGAACGCCAGCATATGGATCAGGCGATCAGTGTCTTGGAAACCCTGTTTGGTCATGCACCCATTGGCTGGTATACCGGCCGCGACAGTCCCAATACCCGCCAGTTACTGGCCGAATTTCCACAAATTCAGTATGACTGTGATTATTATGGCGATGATTTACCGTTCTGGCAGACGCTGACCAATGCCCAGGGCCAGTCACGGCCGCATTTAATTATTCCCTACACCCTCGACAGCAATGACATGAAGTTTGCCGCTGCAGCCGGCTTTAATAGTGGCGAGCAGTTTTATCAATACCTGAAAGATGCTTTTGATGTACTCTATGCCGAAGGAGAAACTGCACCTAAAATGCTCTCGATTGGTATTCACTGCCGTCTTTTGGGGCGCCCGGGACGCTTTAAAGCCCTGCAACGCTTTTTAGACTACATTCAATTGCATCCACAGGTCTGGATTTGCCGCCGCGGTGATATTGCTACGCATTGGTATCGCCATCATGCACCAGAACCCGTCAAATAAAAAAACTCGCACTGGACTTGTGCAGCTTTAACCATCTCAGTGAAAAATTGGATTTTCACCGAAATTTGGCACTGATATTGCACTTTTAGCAACAAAATTAAATGTAATGATGAGACCCTTACTGTGCAACTGGATCAATTTAATCAGGCCCCTGAAGCTGAGATTCACCAATTCTTGCAGCAATGTGTACATATTCCGGCATGGGCAACTGTCATTGCCCAACAGCGTCCTTTTGAGAGTATCGAGCAACTTTTAGAGTTTTCACGGCAGCTGGCCAGCCACTGGAGCTGGCCTGAGATTCAGGCCGCACTCGCAAACCATCCTCGAATTGGTGAAAAACAGGCACAACAAGAGCTTACGGCACAGGAGCAGGTATTTTCAGCCCGGGAACAGGCTGCCGTCCAGCTCAATAGCGACACCCAGCAGGCACTTTTACAGGGTAATCTGGCCTATGAAAAAAAATTCGGGTTTATTTTCCTGATTAAAGCCTTTGGCTTGAGCAGTGAAGATATTCTGCAAGCCTTACAGTATCGTCTGCTGAATGATGCCGACACTGAACAGCGCATTGTGCAGCAGCAACTCTCAGACATTGCCTTACTGCGTTTAAGCCAGGAGCTTCAGTCATGATCAGCACCCATATTTTAGATACCCATTTGGGTCAACCGGCTACCGGCGTGAAAATCCGGCTATTTAATCAGCAACAACAGTTACTGGCCGAAGCCGAAACCAATACCGATGGCCGGGTCACGGCCGCCGATTTTGCTTTGGCCGACTGTCCGGAAGGCTCATATAGTCTGGAGTTTTATACTGCGGCCTATTTTGAACGAAAAGGCCTGGACAGCTTCTTTCCTAAAGTGGTGATTTACTTCCAGATTAAGGAGGCGACACAGCATTATCACATCCCGTTATTGATCAGTCCTTTTGCCTATTCGACCTATCGCGGCAGCTAAATTTGGTCGGAAAATTGCCAATAAAAAGTTAAATTTGGCTTTATTTTTGCTTAATAACCTGTATCCTTGACACGCTTTTTGGGGAAGACGAAGACACCGTTATGAAACTTACGCAACTTGCTGCACTTTGTGCATTCTCAACCGCTGCTGCCTTCACTCAGGCGAGTCCTATTGTATGGCAAGACTTTAGCTTGACTGGTCTTTATGGTGAAAACTACGAGTTAGGAGGCACTGAAGACCGTACCACCTTAACTGCTGAATACGCAGCTAAACTGAAATATGCAGATGTATTCTTCTTTGTTGACCAGCAATGGGATGGCAACAATGACGATTCAACTTACTTTGAATTGGCACCACGTTTAAGCCTAGGCGAAGTGACTGGTCAAAATCTGGCATTTGGTCCAGTGAAAGATGTGTTAGTCGCAACAACTTGGGAGCACAACGCAGGGCACGGTGGCAACCCTGAGTTCAACAACTTCTTATATGGCGTTGGCTTTGCTTTAGATATTCCATATACCCAATATGCGAACATCAACTTCTATCGTGCTGATAATGATACGACAGATGATGATTATCAAATGACCATCACCTATGCTGTACCATTTAAACTGGGCAATGAAGACTTCCTGGTTGATGCCTTCCTGGACTGGTCAACAGCTGAAGATACTCATGCCAGCGAATTAAACTGGACTTCTCAGTACAAATGGAATGTGGGTAAACACATTTCTCCAGAAACACGTTTATACGTGGGTATTGAACACTCAGTATGGAACAACAAATTTGGCGTAAAAGGCGCAGACCAGAATGATGTCAGCGCACTGGTGAAATACCATTTCTAAGTCGTATACATAACCTAAAAAAGCAGGACTCCGGTCTTGCTTTTTTTATGCCCGCAGCGGCATGATAATGCGCTCATTCCTATCCTGATGTGCTGCTTATGCGCTTTCATCTTCGTCCTGCCACCGAACACGATCTTGCTGCCATTCAGGCGATTTATAACCCGGAAGTGCTACAGCATGTAAACACCTGGAATGAACAGCCCTTTGATCTGGCACATTTCCAGCACTGGTTCCAGCAATTACAAAAACAGAATTTTCCGCTGCTGGTAGCCGAACATCTGGACACCGGACAAATTGTCGGCTATGCCGATTATTCCACCTTCCGCAGCATCAGCGGTTTTAAACATACAGTCGAACATTCGGTGTTTATTGACCGTCAATTCAGCCGGCAGGGTTTGGGCAAACAGTTGATGCAGGCCTTAATCCAGCATGCACAGGCACATCAGGTTCATGTGATGGTGGCCGCCATTGACCATGACAATAGCGGTTCAATTGCCTTGCATCAGCAATTAGGTTTTCAGCATTGCGGCTATATGCCCCAAGTTGGAAGAAAATTCGGACAATGGCGTGATCTGGTGCTGATGCAACTCATTCTGGATCCAGCATCAGAGCAGCCAGCCTCAACACCAGTCGATTGACCTGTATTTCTTGAAAAGCATCCTGCACAGAAAAATTAATCCAGCGGATTACCGACTATATTGCTGATAATGCCTTTCATGATATGTGGCCCCTGCTCTTGGCGCAGTTCGGCATACCAGGCTTCCGTCACCTGCTGGTCTTTCATATGCGTAACATCACAGCGTTTACGCGCGCGCAGCACCAGTTCATTGGCGCGCTCATTGCGTTTATTCTGGTAGCGGCTTAAGGCATCCTGCACACCCAAGGTATTAATTTGTAAGGCACGTGCCAGATAAATAGCATCTTCCATGGCCTGACAACCACCCTGTCCAATATCTGGCGTGGTGCTATGTGCGGCATCTCCCACTAGCACCACCCGGCCTTTATAAAAATTGGCGAAAGGCTCAATATCATGAATTTCCACGCGATTGGTGCGCTGTTCATCAATCGAGTCTATCAGCTGCTGCACCTGCGGACACCAGCCCTGAAAATACTGTTTTAACAGTGTTTTATACTGGCTGCGGTCATTCTCCAGTCCGGCCGCTAGCGGCACATCAAAGAAAAAATAAAAACGCTGATCGGCCACCGGCATCAGGGAAGCGCGCTTGCCTTCTCCGACAAAGGTAGTCCACTGGTCGGCCGGGGCCAGCTGTTCGGACACCTCCACCAGACCATTCCAATTGACATAACCGGCATAACGGCGCGCGACGGTTTCATCCAGTACATAGGCGCGGGTTAAAGAGTGGGTACCATCGGCCCCGACCAGCAGTTCGGTTTGTAGCTGTGTGCCATCAGCAAAGCTGACCGTCACCTGTGAACCATCTTCCTGGAGTGCCACCATTTTCTTGCCTAAATAGATGTGCTCACGACCAAATGCATCCATCAGCATATTTTGCAGTTCCGCGCGCGACACCGGATACGGACGCTGCCCGACTTCTTCAATTAACGGCGTCAGGCTGAACTGGGTCATCACATCACCGCTCAAGCCATCAACATAGGCCAGATGATCCATCTGCCCGCCCAGCTCGGCCACCTGCTCGGTCAGCCCGAGGTAATTCAGGCATTTCACCCCATTGGACCACAGGGAAATAGCGGCACCCACCGGAAGAATCTGCTCAGCCTGTTCATAAATACGCACTTCATGGCCAAACTTTTTTAGTGCAATCCCTGTGGTTAATCCGCCAATACCTGCACCAATAATTGTAATTTTCATTTTTCCTCCCAAGGCTTGCCTGTCAAAACTGAACAGCTGAAGCGAAAAACGTGCCATTTCATGCTTAGCCTGGGTCGCATGGCCAGAAGTTGGCACAGGCTGTGCTTCTACCCGTAGTAATAGGCCTGCTGTACAAGCCAAATCTGGCGCCACTGCCTGATTTCGATGCACGGCCGTGCCTGCTGTGAATGAACAATAAATGGAAGAGAATTATGGCCACTTTAATTGCACCAACATTTGACCTACCGCCCCAGCTTCAAACACTAACCAACCTGGCAGATACCCGTATTGGTGCAAAAGTTCTTGAATGTTCAGATGATTTTTTTGCCGATGCGCAGCGTATGCTGCAATTTGCAGCACCAGTATTTGTGGAAGATAAATTTGATGATCATGGCAAATGGATGGACGGCTGGGAAACCCGCCGCAAGCGCCATGCCGGTTATGACTGGGCCATTGTCCAGTTAGGTGTGGCTGGCAAAATTCAGGCGCTGGATATTGATACCACCTTTTTTAGCGGTAACTATCCCGCTTCAGCCAGTGTCGAAGCCTGCTATGCGCCGCAAGGTAATCTGGAGCAGGCCGAATGGCAGCCGCTTTTAGCCAACAGTATTTTGGGACCCAGCCAGCATCATCTGTTTGAAGTCAGCTCTGATGCGGTCTATACCCATGTGCGTCTGAATATTTTCCCCGATGGCGGTGTGGCACGTTTTCGCGTATATGGCGAGGTGAAAATTCAGACCACAGATCATCAGGGTACACTGGATTTACTGGCGCTTGAAAACGGCGGCCGGGTAATTACCTATAGCGATGCCCACTTTGGCCATCCACGCAATCTGATTAATCCGGGTCGTAGCATCAATATGGGCGATGGCTGGGAAACCAAACGCCGCCGCACGCCCGGCTTTGACTGGTGTATTCTGGCTTTGGGACAGGCCGGCCAGATTGAAAAAATTGATATCGACACCGCCCATTTCAAGGGCAACTACCCGGCAGAAGTGTCGATTCAGGCCGTCTATATTGAAGATGCCACCGATCCGCAACTGATTCCACAAAGCATGTTCTGGCCATTTTTACTGGAGGCGCAGCCCATGCAGATGGACCATGTGCATTCCTTTATCGAGCAGATTTTAAAGCACGATAAAATCTCGCATATCCGGGTCAATATGATTCCCGACGGCGGCATCAGCCGGATTCGCCTCTGGGGCACACTGGTGGACTAACGCACCAGCGTCGCTGTTGGCCCACTCCACAGGCTGACAGCGACCTCCATCTCTACCAGTTGATGATGACCATAAAAATACCCGCCCAGGAACTCTCAAACAACATGAAAAATACCATTCAGATTCAAGCATTGACCCTGGACAATTTTGCCCCTTTTGGTGAAGTGATTAGCTGTCAGGGACATGACTATTTTCATATTAACCATGCCCAAACCGAGCGTTATCATGCGCTGGCCATGACGGAAATTTTTGGTGAAGGACAAGCAGGCATCAGTATTTTCCGCAATATCCAGAGTACCCAAATACCGTTTCAGGTAGCAATGCTGGAGCGCCATCCTCAAGGGTCGCAGGCTTTTATTCCGATGCAGGGGCAAGCCTTTCTGGTGGTGGTGGCACCGGGTTTAAATACAGATGAGCCAGAACTCAGCCAGCTTCAAGCGTTTATTAGCGATGGTTCCCAAGGCGTGAATTACCGCGCCGGGACCTGGCATCATCCCCTGCTGACGCTGGAGGCACCCAGCGATTTTGCCGTGATTGACCGGATTGGCTCTGGTCCCAACTGCGATGTATATGAATTCAACTCACCCATCCAGATTGTTTCTGCCCAGATTTAATTCTCCATTTGGTTTGACATCCTCACCCACCTGAAAGGAGGGTGATTCCTACTGCTAGACGCTTATGCCCAAGCGCAAGTATGTTCTTGGCGGAGTTTAAATCGCGTTGATTTACACTTCCGCATTCACATTTCCATACTCTTATTCGCAAATCTGCTCTACCTTTCGGACTGCTTGCGGTGATTGTACCGCAGCTCGAACAGGTTTGGGTTGTGAATCTCTCGTTGACTTCCTCAAACATGACCCCTGCGTTCTCGCATTTATACTTGAGCATGGTTTTGAGCGCTGAAAATCCTGTATCTAAAACAGATTTCGCCATTTTAGTTTTTACAAGTTTGTTCGCACTTAGATCACCAACGACAATCAGTGCATTGTCTTTCACCAGCTGGGTGCTAGCCTTGTGCAAATGGTCTTTACGACAGTTTGCAATCTTGGCGTGTAATGCACGGACACGCTTTTTATTTCTCGCTCTCTGAGCAATACCGAGCTTTTGCTCGTATTTTCGATAGAACTTGGGATTACTGATGACTGTGCCATCGGAACAGGTAGCAATATCTTTTAAGCCTAGATCAATACCCACGGCTTTTGTGGCGGTAGGTTTGTCTTGTTTGGGTGAATCAACCACTAAGCAGACATACCAACGTCCACGACTATCCTCTACAAATGAGCCTGTTTGAATGCTGTATTTCGATAGTCCGTAACTATCCCATAGCTTGAATTGATGCTTGCCATACTGAACGTATCCATCGGCATATTTAATAGCGACCTTTTTAAAGGGTATCCAACCCAGTGATCTTCTTGCTGATTTCTTATTACTGACACGCCATCTCAATTTTGATTTTTTGAACTGTTTTCTGCGAGTGACCAATTCTTCTGTTACAGCCTGAATGGTTTGGCTATGAAGATTACATTCCTTTGATGCGCCTTTCGTGTATTTAGCAATATCGTATGCTGAAAAGAATTGTTGTTTGCGCTGTAGGTGTTTGAAACACAAATCATTGACATAGTTCCAGACAAAATTAACTTCAGATGCCAATTGGTCTAGCACCTTTGTGTGACTGTTTTTTATGCGTAATTTAAGTGTTTTCATGGGCTTATATTAGCTCATACTAGGCTTAATATATTGTTTTTTAGCAATTAAACGACATTTCATGTCGTGTCGCTTATATCTCTGACTGAAAGACAGAGGTTTACGCTCCATTTGATAAAAAATAAGCCGGCTTGCCCTTTACAAGCCCAGTATGTGCATGTTTTAGTCAGTACTCTGCCAGTCCGTTGAAATACGCATGTCTAAAGCCGACCTGATGGTTCTGATCTTTTGTATCATTGCTGCCCTGTTACACGGGATCAGTGGCTTCGGCTTTCCTATGGTCAGTACCGCGGCCATCTCCACCTTGTACCCGCTGTCGACCACGGTAGCCTTTGTACTATTACCCTGCCTGATCCTGAATCTGTTTTTACTCAATAGCGACCCCGAACGCAGCTTTCTTCAGGCGCTGCGCTATTATTCCGGTCAATATTGGGGCCTGATTATCAGCAGTCTGATCGGAAGTGTATTCGGTGTGCAGTTACTGCTACATCTAAATGATGGCTATCTCAAACTGCTGATGGGGCTGTTTATTTTATGGTATGTGCTGGATCAGTTTCGCAGCCAGCCCCTGCGCATTCAGGCCAGTCTGAAAAACATGCTGCTGTTTGGTCTGCTGGCCGGTGTGATCGGCGGAGCCACCAATGCCATGGCACCCTTTCTGATGATGTACCTGCTGAGTACCGAACACAGCAAAACCGAAATTGTGCTGATCAGCAACTTGAATTTTGCGGTCAGTAAACTGATTCAGCTGCTGCTGCTTTACCCGGTGATGCTGCAATTTAAATCTGAACAATGGTCCTTACTGGGCTTATTAACCGTGGTGTCGCTGCTCGGGGTCTGGGCTGGCGGCCAGTTACGTGCCCATATTTCCCAGCAGAAATTTCGCTGGCTGATTCTCAGCTTACTGGCCGTGCTCGGCGGCTCAGCCCTGTGGCAAGCTGTGCAACTCCTCAGTCAGAACCCGCATTTTTTTGTGGTTTAATCTTCACTTAGCTACAAAATAATCAATTTATACTTTGCCCCCCTGCTTGAAAAATATTAAATAATAGGCCGATTACTCTAATTCCTATAAATCTATAAAAGGATCGTATATGAATACAGATACGTTAAAACCACCGGTCGAGGCCGCGCCGAAAGGCATTGTCAAAGGCTGGATTATTATTGTCATTGCCGCCCTGCTTTCTTGGGGCTTTTACCATATTTTGCCCTATGATGATTATGCCAATAAAGGCCTGAGCCTGCTGCTGTTTATCGGGATTTTATGGCTGACTGAAGCGGTGCATATCACCATTACCGCGCTGCTGGTGCCGGTGCTGGCCGTAGCGCTTGGCATGCCGATTGAAAATGCCAGCAAAGAACTGGTACCGATGACCACCACGCAGGCGCTGCGGACTTTTGCTGACCCGGTCATTTTCCTGTTCTTTGGTGGTTTTGCCTTGGCCACTGCCCTACATATCCAGAAACTGGACCGTAAAATTGCGATGTGGATTATTTCCATGTCTGGCGGGCATTTGGGGATTTCAGTGCTGGCCATTTTTGCCGTCACAGCTGCACTGTCGATGTGGATTTCCAATACCGCCACCGCAGCGATGATGCTCCCGCTGGCTTTGGGTCTGCTGTCGCACCTAGATTCAACCAAAGAGCGCTCTACCTTCGTCTTTATTCTTCTCGGGATTGCCTATTCGGCCAGTATTGGCGGCCTGGGAACGCTGGTCGGTTCACCACCGAATGCGATTGCTGCCAAAGCACTGGACTATGACTTCGCCGACTGGATGAAAATCGGTTTGCCGATGATGCTGATTTTACTGCCAGCCATGTTGGTCAGTTTATATCTGGTGTTGCGTCCGAAACTGAACCAGAAAATTCATTTTGAAACAGAAGTAATTCCATGGAACCGAACCCGTATCGCGACCATGATTCTGTTTATCTGTACCGCGATTGCCTGGATTTTTGGCAAAAAACTCAGCGAGAACTTTGGTATTTCATCTCCGGATACCTGGACCGCGCTGGTCGCCGCCTGTCTGGTGGTGATTTTAGGTACAGCCACTTGGAAACAGGTTTCTGAAAACACCGACTGGGGGGTGTTACTGCTGTTCGGTGGTGGTTTAACCTTAAGTGCGATGTTAAAAGATTCAGGTGCATCGCTGGTACTGGGTCAAACCGTTGCAGATGTATTTGGTACGGCATCACCGCTGGTGATTATTTTTGTGGTGACCATTTTCATTATTTTCCTGACTGAATTTACCAGTAACACCGCTTCTGCTGCACTGTTGGTACCGGTCTTTGCCGCCATTGCCGACCAGATGGGTATGCCAAAAGAAATTCTGGTGATTATTATTGGTATTGGTGCATCGTGTGCCTTTATGTTGCCTGTAGCAACACCGCCAAATGCAATTGTGTTTGGGTCCGGTCATATCAGACAGCGTGAAATGATGAGTGTCGGGATAGTATTAAACATCCTGTGTACCTTCATTATTGCGCTGTTCGTATACTGGTTCTTTAGCTAAACGCTCAGCATCCATCTAAAAGAGCACTGATTTCAGTGCTCTTTTTTTTGTTTAATTTTTACCTATACTTAGACTATGATCTAAGCCATCAATAAGAATGACACGGGGATTTTTATGGCCAAGTTTTTAAACACCAGTGCAACCAACTTTTTTCTAGAAGAACTGATTAAGAATGCCAAAGAGCGTTTAATTCTGATTAGCCCCTATTTACGCCTCAATGACCGGATTAAAGAATTACTCGAAGATAAAGATCGGCTCAAAATTGACATCCGTATTGTGTATGGCAAAAGCGACCTGCATCCAGAGGAAATTAAGTGGCTGCAAAAACTGGATTATGTCCGTTTAAGCTTCTGCAAGAACCTGCATGCAAAATGCTATCTGAATGAATCAGAATGTATTATTTCCAGCCTGAATTTATATGAATTCAGCCAGATTAATAACAATGAAATGGGGATTCTGGTTCGCAAATACGAAGATGATGAAGTATTTAAAGATGCCTATGAAGAAGCGCAGCGCATTATTCGGATTAGTGATGAAGTCCGGATTAGCCTCGATGAAGTGAAAGCGGATGCTGTGGTGGCCGAAGTAGAGCGTGGCGAAGAAAGCTCAACACTACCCAAACTCACCACCTCCAAACTGGCTGCAAAACATAAGCTAAAAACCGCAGATGTACTGGAGAAGTTAACTGCAAAAGGCTTCCTGACCTTAAACGAAAATGGCAAACACTTTTTAACTGAACAGGGTAAAAGTAGCGGGGGTGAGTTCAGATCCAGCCAGTATGGCGGGTATTTTTTATGGAATGAAAATACGGAAATTGAATGACAATTTCCCTCTCCTTTTCGGAGACAGGGAGAGGTGAAATTAAAGCCTCCAAACCTCCCTTCTTGCGCTGCAAGATCAAGCCGTGCTGATCTCTTGCTCAGGGAGGCTTTGACTTGTTAAATCCCTCCAACCTCCCTTTGAGAGAGGGAAATTAAATCGCTACTAACTCCCGAATCCCTTTCTCCGGCATTTCCCTGCCGGCACCTTGTGCAATCACCTGGCCACGCACCATCACGGTATAGCCATCGGCCAGCTCTTCGGCAAAATCATAGAACTGTTCGACCAGCACAATTGCCATTTCGCCACTATCAGCCAGTTTACGAATCACCCGGCCAATATCTTTAATAATCGAGGGCTGAATACCCTCGGTTGGCTCATCCAGAATTAATACCTTCGGTTCAGAAGCCAGCGCGCGGGCAATTGCCAATTGCTGCTGCTGACCACCGGATAAATCTCCGCCGCGGCGCTGCTTCATTTCATCCAGAATTGGAAAAATCTCGTACAGATGTTCCGGTACTTTTCGGGTTTTTGTGCCTTTAAATTTCGCCATCCCAATCAGGATATTTTCCTCAACTGTTAAGGTCGAAAAAATATCGCGGCCTTGCGGCACATAGGCCAAACCTTCACGCACGCGCTGCTCCGGACTGAGCTTGGAAATATCTTTGCCATCCAGCAGAATCTGCCCGGACTTAATCGGCAAAATGCCCATCAAGCATTTCAGCAAGGTGGTTTTGCCCACGCCATTACGCCCCAGCACCACTGAACATGCGCCGACCGGAGCCTGAAACGATACATCGCGCAGGATATGACTGCCCCCATAAAACTGATTGACGTCTTTGACTTCTAGCATCGCGGTCTCCTTAACGTCCCAAATATTTTTCAATCACATCTTCATTGGCCTGAACTTCGGCCAATGTACCCTCTGCCAGAATGGCACCCTGTGCCAGCACCGTGACTTTTTCACTGATGGTGTCAATAAAGCTCATGTCATGCTCAACCACAATCAAGGTATGATTTTTCTTCAGCTCCAGACATAGCTCTGCGGTGCGTTCAGTTTCGGCATCGGTCATACCTGCCACTGGTTCATCCAGCAAAATCAGCTTCGGGCGCTGCATCAGCAACATGCCAATTTCCAGCCACTGCTTTTGGCCATGCGACAGCAATCCGGCCGGTTTATGCACCAATTCCTGTAAGCGGATTTGCGCCAACGATTCCTCCAGCGCCTGTTGGGCATCCGGATCGAGCTTGCTAAAGAAACTCTTTTTCACCCGTTTATCTTTCGGGGCGGCAAGCAGCAGGTTTTCTATGACAGTAAAATTTTCAAATACTGTGGGTTTCTGGAACTTGCGTCCAATTCCGGCCTCGGCAATCTGTTCGGTGCTCATCTTGGCTAAATCATAGGTCTGGCCAAAAAAGGCACTGCCTTCGGTGGGACGGGTTTTACCGGTAATCACATCCATTAACGTGGTTTTACCGGCACCATTGGGTCCAATGATGCAACGTAATTCCCCTTCTTCGATATACAAAGACAAGTCATTTAAGGCACGAAAGGCATCAAACCACACGCTGACTTTTTCCAAATACAGCGCAATACCGTGGCTAAAATCTGCGCCCTGTTCCTTGGGACGGCCATAACCTTCAGCAGCATGGCCGCCATGAGCTTGCAACAGTTCACTCATTCGCTCCGCTCCTTTTTAAAACGGTCAAACAGACCAATAATCCCTTTCGGCAGGAAGATGGTCACCACAATAAACAGCGCCCCTAAAATCAGTAACCACGCCTCTGGGGAAGCAGCGGTGAAATAGGTTTTGGCCGCGTTAATCACACCCGCGCCGAGCAAAGGCCCAATTAAGGTGCCACGACCACCCGCTGCGACCCAGACCGCCATTTCAATTGAGTTGACCGGGTTCATTTCACTCGGGTTGATGATGCCGGCCTGTGGCACATACAGCGCCCCGGCAATACCCGCGATCACCGCAGACAGTACCCAGGCCGACAGCTTGTACCACAGCGTGCGATAGCCCAGATATTGCAGACGGTTTTCACTGTCACGAATTGCACCCAGCACACGGCCATAAGGCTGATTCATCAGATGACGCAACCCGATAAAGCACAGCAGAAGCACCAGCGCGGTGATAAAACACAGGCTGGCCCGCATCGGTGCCGAGGTAATATCCATGCCCAAAATAGTTTTAAAGCCGGTAAAACCATTGTTGCCGCCGAAACCGGTTTCATTACGGAAAAACAGTAGTGCGGCAGCAAAGGTCATGGCCTGGGTGATAATCGAGAAATACACGCCCTTGATTTTGGAGCGAAAAGCAAAGAAGCCAAACACAAAGGCAATGATGCCCGGCACTAAAACAACAAGTGCAAGCGACCAGAGGAAATGTTCCGTACCAACCCAGAACCACGGCAACTCGGTCCAGCTTAAGAAACGCATAAAGTCTGGCAGCCCATCACCCGCGGATTGGCGCATCAGGTACATGCCAAACGCATAACCGCCCAGAGCAAAGTACAGGCCATGACCCAAACTTAAAATACCGGCATAGCCCCAGACCAGATCCAAGGCCAAAGCCACCAGTGCCAGACACATGATTTTGCCAATCAGGGTGACCCAATAAGCCGACAGATGCAGTGCCGAATCACTCGGCAACAGATGCAGCCACGGCAACAGCAGTAAAATCGCAAAACAGGCGGCAATGGCTGCCCCGCTATAGGGTTTATCGGAAAGTAAATGTGTGATCTTCATGCGCTTACTCCACAAAACGGCCTTTGATGGCAAACAGACCTTGTGGGCGTTTTTGAATAAACAAAATCACAAGAACCAGAAGAATAATTTTGGCCAGTACAGCGCCCATGCCAATTTCCAGCGCAGTCCCGCTAATACCCAGACCCAGTGCTGCCAGTACCGCACCCCAGACCTGACCAACCCCGCCAACTACCACCACCAGGAAGGCATCAATAATGTAGTTCTGCCCCAAATCCGGGCCGACATTTCCGACCTGCGCCAAGGCACAACCGGCCAGTCCAGCCAGACCAGAACCCAGACCAAAAGCCATCATGTCGATGCGGCTGGAACGAATTCCGACGGCACGTGCCATCTGACGGTTTTGGGTTACAGCCCGCACAAACAGACCAAAACGGGTTTTATTGAGTAAATAGACCAGTAACAACAGCACGGCGATGGTAAAGACAATAATTGCGATACGGTTATACGGCAGCATCAGGCTTGGGCTAATGGAAATGCCGCCAGACAGCCAGGCAATATTGGACACCTCCACGTTTTGTGCGCCAAAGATCATCCGCACCAATTGCATTAAAATCAGACTCACCCCAAAGGTGGCCAGCAGGGTTTCCAGCTGACGGCCATAGAGCGGACGAATTACCGCGCGTTCAATCAGCATGCCAATTAAAGCGCTGACCAGAAAGGCTGCCGGAATCGCCACGATCAGGTACCAGTCCAGATAACTGCCAAAATGGCTTTTAAACAGGCTTTGCACCACATAGGTGGTATAAGCGCCAATCATGATCAGCTCGCCATGCGCCATATTAATAACGCCAAGCAGACCATAGGTGATGGCCAGACCTAACGCCGCCAGCAGCAAAATACTGGCGGTACTGAGCCCGGAAAATAGATGCCCGGCCCATTCACTGGCCTGTAAGCGGGTCTGAATGGCGCTTTTGGCCTCCAGCAACACGGCTTTCAGTTCCGGATTCAGATTCGGCTGTTGCAGCTCCTGCTCCACCATGGCCAGTACATCGGGACGGTTGGAATCGGCCAGTACCTGGGCGGCCTGAATTTTCACCAGCACATCTGGCTGCTGATAATCCAGCCGTGCTTTGAGCTGGGCCAGACGCGCCTTCACCTTATTATTCCGTTCCTGTAAATACAGGCGATTGATCTGCGCCAGCTGTAATTCAGACAGATTGCTTTCATAAATATCGACAGCTTCAAGGCGCTCAGCCGCATCTTCTGACTGCATTTTCGAATGCGCCAGCGCAAAGGTCAGCGCTTTCTGCAAGGTATTCACCAGCGTGACCTGCGCCAGATCACTTGGCCAGTCGCTGACCGGCTCCAGTGCCGGATAATGCAGTAAACGCTCATCCGATTCCAGAATATAGGTTTGACCATTGGCGCCGCTATAGAGCTGCTGCTGTTCAACATATTGTGCAAGCTGATCCAGCTGTTCGAGGCTGCCGGGCCACTGGTTCAGTAAGGCACGGCGGCTGGCGAAATCACCTTGCACAAATTGCTGGATGGCATCGGCCTGTGTCACAGCAACGGCTGTCTGTGTTTGCGGCTGTTCGGCCTGAGCCAGCTGTATCGATAAAACTTGGGCAAAAATCAGAAAAATAGCGGCGATATTCACGCGAATATTCATTTTATATCCCCCTATTGTGTGTCCTCTTTTTTATAAGAAAGCAGAGAAATCGAAAAAAAACCTGCTGCCGAAGCAGCAGGCGTGATGTCAAACTTACTTCGGAAGGTAAGGACTCCAAGGTTCTGCCTGTAGGGTTTGCGGGGTTTTATAAACAATATCAAACTGGCCATCGGCACGGATTTGCCCGATCATGACCGGCTTATGCAAGTGATGGTTTGACGCATCCATTTTTAAGGTATAACCAGAGGGTGCTTTAAATTCCTGACCAGCCATGGCTGCACGGACTTGATCCACCTCGGTAGTGCCGGCTTTTTCTACCGCCTGCTTCCACATATTGATGCCGACATAGGTCGCTTCCATCGGGTCATTGGTCACCAGCTTGTTGGCATTTGGCAGTTTATAATCGACTGCGTACTGCTTCATTTTGTTGGTGAACTCGGTATTGACCGGATTTTTTACCGACATAAAGTAGTTCCACGATGCCAAGTGGCCGACCAGTGGCTTGGTATCAATACCGCGTAATTCTTCTTCACCCACCGAGAACGCCATCACCGGAATATCAGAAGCTTTGATGCCCTGATTGCCCAGTTCACGGTAGAACGGCACATTGGAATCGCCATTGATGGTGGAAATGACCGCAGTCTTTTTCCCAGCCGAGAATTTTTTAATATTGCTGACAATGGTCTGATAGTTGCTGTGCCCAAACGGGGTGTACTCTTCCATAATGTCGGCATCGGCAATGCCTTTTGATTTCAGGAAAGCGCGCAGAATCTGGTTAGTGGTCCGTGGATAGACATAATCCGTTCCTAGCAGCACAAAACGTTCGGCCTGACCGCCCTCTTCACTCATCAGATATTCCACTGCTGGAATCGCTTGCTGGTTAGGTGCTGCGCCGGTATAGAAAATATTTTTCGACTGTTCCTGACCCTCATATTGCACCGGATAGAACAGCAGACCATTCAGCTCTTCCACCACCGGCAGTACCGATTTACGTGATACTGAAGTCCACGCACCAAAAATGACCGCGACCTTATCCTGAGTAATCAGCTGGCGCGCCTGTTCCGCAAACAGTGGCCAATCAGAGGCCGGATCAACCACCACCGGTTCCAGCTTTTTGCCCAGCACCCCGCCATTGGCATTAATTTCATTGATTGCCATTAGCGCGGTATCTTTTAGCGAGGTTTCTGAAATGGCCATGGTGCCGGACAAGGAATGCAGGATACCGACTTTAATGGTCTCACCGGTGCTGGCCGCTGGCTGGGCTGTGCTGGCACTGTCGCTACTTTCGGTCGATTTTGAGCAGCCGCTGAGCGCCACAACCCCGGCCATGCTGGCCACTAACATACTTTTTGAAAACAGATTGCGCTGGAACTTCATGAATTTCTCCACACTTATGCAGCACCTGAACATGGTGCCTGTTGTTCTATGACTGCAGCGGATAATTCAATTTCTATGCCAAACGCAAAACTGACAGGCAGATCTAGACGGGATAAGCAAGATTTAAATCATAAAAATTAGCTACTTAGATTAATATAAAAATGAAAGAACGCCCTTCAGCTACGCTGCACTGATCTGCACCACGCACATGCAAGCAAGGTGTGCTCTTGAGTTTTTAGAGATATTGAAGGATAAGGATACACAAAAGTGAACAAAAAAAGGGCAACCCTATACAGCCGTATTGCCTCATTTTGGAGAAAAAATCAGCGACATAAAAAAACCTGCACCAAGACGGGCAGGTTTTCTAAAATGATGAAAGTTTTAAGGTTTTAAACCACCAGATCAGCCAGATTGCCTTTTTGCTCTAGCCACTGCTTCCGGTCTGCGGAGCGTTTTTTGGCCAGCAGTTTATCCAGCAAACCGGCAGTGACATGAATATCATCCAGATCCAGTTGCACCAGACGGCGTGTATCCGGGTCCATGGTGGTTTCACGCAGCTGGCTGGCGTTCATTTCACCCAAGCCTTTAAAGCGGGTGATTTGCGGATTTTTGCTTTTGCATTTATTTAAAATGCCGTTGAGCTCATCTTCATCCAGTGCGTAATGTACATCTTTATTGTCATCAATCCGGAATAATGGCGGCATGGCCACAAATAAATGCCCTTCTTCTACCAAAGCCGGGAAATGTTTGACAAAAAGCGCACAGAGCAAGGTGGCAATATGCAGACCATCGGAGTCGGCATCGGCCAGAATACAGATTTTGCCATAACGCAGTTCAGACAAGTCATCTGAACCCGGATCAACCCCAATCGCAATGGCAATATCATGCACTTCCTGAGAGCCCAGCACCTCATCAGAAGACACTTCCCAGGTATTTAAAATTTTACCGCGAATCGGCATGATGGCCTGGAAATTCTTGTCACGTGCCTGCTTGGCCGAACCGCCCGCAGAATCCCCTTCGACAATAAACAGTTCCGATTCTTCACGGGTCAGACCGACACAGTCGGCCAGCTTGCCTGGCAGAGCCGGACCCGACACAATCTTTTTACGCTCGACTTTTTTGGCTGCTTTTAAACGGCGACCGGCCTTGGAGATGGCCATTTCTGCCAGTTGCAGCGCTATATCTGAATTCTGATGCAGCCATAAGGCAAAGGCATCTTTGGCAATATTCTGCACAATTCCGGACGCTTCACGGCTCGACAGACGCTCTTTGGTCTGACCGGAGAATTGTGGCTCCTGGAATTTTAGCGACAGGATATAGTTCACTCCATCCCAGACATCTTCGGCCGAGAGTTTCAAGTTACGCGGCAACAGGTTACGCAGCTCACAGAACTCGCGCATGGCATCGGTGATACCGGAACGCAAACCATTGACATGGGTACCGCCCTGCGCGGTCGGAATCAGGTTGACGTAAGATTCCTGAATGCTTTCACCGCCTTCAACATTCCAGCAAATCGCAAACTCTGCGCTGGCGCGTTCTGCATTGCCTGAAGAGACAAAGGCCGGCGCCGGAATAATCTCGCGGTCTTCCAGTTCATCCATTAAATAATCGACCAGGCCATTTTCAAACTGCCAGGTGATTTTTTCATCATTAATCTGGTCGATATAATTGATTTGCAGGCCAGCCGCCAAAACCGCTTTGGCTTTTAAATTATGTTTTAAGGCTTTTAAGGCAAATTTTGGTGAATCGAAATATTTGGCTTCCGGCCAGAAACGCACCAAGGTGCCTGACGCACGTTTTGGCGCTTTACCTTCCAGCACTTCTAGTGGTCCAGTGGCTTCGCCCTGCTCAAAAGCCATTTTGTAGAGATTGCCCTGACGCTGTACATCCACTTCTACCCGGGTCGACAAGGCATTCACCACAGAAATCCCGACCCCGTGCAAACCACCGGAAAACTGGTAGTTATCGGTACTGAACTTGCCGCCGGCATGCAGCTTGGTCAAAATAATTTCAATTCCGCTCTGGCCATATTCCGGGTGAATATCCACCGGCATCCCGCGGCCATTGTCTTCTACTGCCAGCGAGCCATCTTTATACACGGTCACGCTAACTTTGGTGGCATGTCCGGCCAGTGCCTCATCGACAGCATTATCAATCACTTCCTGCGCCAAATGGTTCGGACGCGAGGTGTCGGTATACATACCCGGACGGCGACGGACCGGATCGAGACCAGATAAAACTTCAAGAGATTGAGCCGTATATTGAGACACGTTGTACTGTTTCCTTATTTTAGGGAATCCGATAAAAACTGCAGCAGCATAGGTATTTTTAGCGCAAAGTTGTCCATCCCATGATTGCCGCGGGTTTCGGTCATGATCAGAGAGCTATGCTGGGCCTGGCTATAATAACGCTGTGCGTCACGATAATCCAAAACTTCATCGCCTTGCTGCAATAACACTAAAATTTTGTCTGCCTTTTCAACAAAAGGCACTGCCATCTGTTCCAGTTGCTGTAAATGGAGCAGCTCCAGCGTCCAGTGTTCATGCACTTTCAGCGGAATCTGCGCATCGCCGAACAGTTCCTGAAACAACTGCCATGGTCGCATAGCCGGATTAATCAGCACAGCCGGAACCGCATAGCGTGCGACCAGTTGTGTCGCATAGAAGCCGCCCAGACTGCTGCCGACCAGCGCCACCTGATCCAGCTGCTCAATCAGTGCAGATAAGTGCTGCATCACCTCGCATGGCGGCGCATTCAGATCGGGCAGATGCACCTGAATGTCACTCCGCTGTGCCAGCGCTTGCCGCAACAGCTGGCCTTTGGCAGAAAAGGGATTGCTCCTGAAACCATGCAAATAAATTAAATTCATTGTGCTAATCGGATGTTATCCATGTTCATTGTTGTATTTACTTTTTTGAGACTTTGATCACATTCATGTTTTAATTTGTATGTCACAAATAATTGTTAGACAAAAAAATTAAAACTGGGGCGTCATCCTCGCTATTGTAAAAGTTGTTCGGGATGAATGATATAAAATTAAGCTTAGAAATTTATACCGTGAAGCCAACGAAAAAGAAAGTAGCCGCGACACTATTGTTAGGGGGCAGTAGCACATGCCAAGTTTAACACCATTGCATGAAACTTATTGTAAATGGGACACCACACCGCCCAGCCAGGCCGATTTACTGGAAGGTCTGGCGCAGCTGTTGAGTATGCCGGTGCATCAGGTGGTCAAAGAGCTGGTGCAGACCATTCAGCGTGAGGTCTTGCTGAGCCTGTTTGGCATGAGTGAACAGCACTCCCGAAAATTTCAGAATATGTCGCCCATTCGCAAGCTGTACAGCCTGTCCTTTGATACCTTGCAAAACTATAGCAACTACCTGCTGGCGCCCAGTCTGCGTCAGGTAATTGATCGTTTTCCGCGCCTGCATGACAAGCCGCTGACACCGTATATGCATGTGCTGGTCGGTATTTTAAATGGGGTGCTGGGTGATTATTTGCTGAATCAGCAAAATCCGCTGGCACTGCCAATGACCATTTATGACCACTACGGCAGTGTGCAAAAAGGCGAGCTGACCGGACAGGTGATTCTGTTTGTGCATGGCCTGTGTATGAACCATCTGGACTGGTCACATCAGCAATATGGTGGTATTGGCGAAAAACTGCTGGCACAGCGCCAGCGCAACACCATGCTGTATTTAAATTACAATACCGGACGGCGTATTTCCGCCAATGGTCATAGTCTGGCCAATACTCTGGAAGATCTGATTCAGCGCAATCCGAATATCACCAGCATCAGCCTGATTGGACATAGCATGGGCGGACTGGTGTCACGCAGTGCTCTGTTTTATGGCAAACAGGATTTGCATGAGTGGATTCACATGGTCGATAACCTGGTCTGTCTGGGTTCGCCGCATCATGGTGCAGCGCTGGAGCGTTTCGGCTTTCACTTACAGGATAAACTGGGGCGTTTCCCGTTTATGAAAATTGTCGGGCATGTGGTGAATATCCGCAGTAACGGTATTCTGGATTTACGTTATGGCAGCGTGCGCGATGATGACTGGGAACACAATGAAGCGCGAATTGGTGAAATTGATGATAACCGTAAACCAGCGCCCTTCCCGTCCCATATTAATGCCTTTTTGGTGGCCGGCACCATTGAATATGAAAACAAGCGCAACCGCACCCGCAAAGTAATTGGCGATTATCTGGTCAGTGTCAAAAGTGCACTGGGTGAACATCCGAACCCGCGTTTTCAGCTAAAACTGCCGGAATCGCATAAGGCGGTGTTTTATGGTCTGAATCATATGGAAATTCAGTACCATTCCAGCGTCGCCGAGCAGATTGTGAAATGGTTTTATCCGGAAAATGATGACCGGGTCAATGAACAGGTGCGTGAATATATTGTCAATTTAGAGAGTATTGAAGGCATTGCCCTGACTTAAAATATTATGCGCTAAAATTAAAACAGGAGGGCCATGGCCCTCCTGTTTGTTATTGATCTGGAGACAATATTATTTCTTTTTCACCGGCTTGGTTTTGGCCGAAGTATAGGGATAGGTACGGATTAACTGCCAGATACTAATAATCGTTAGCACAATAAAGAACACTAACGACCAGACCGGCAAGGATTGGCCCAGAAAAGTCCAGTCAATCACTGCACATTCGCCAGACCCAGACAGCACCTGTTGCAGTACCGCTTTCATTGGCAAGGCATCAACCAGATAATCCAGTCCCGGGCCACAGCTTGGCACCTGATCTGGCGGCAGGTTTTGCAGCCAGACATGCCGCGCGGCAACACCGGCCGACCATAAAATGCTTAAGCTGCCCAAAAAGGCATACAGCCGTTTAAACGCCCCCGAAAGCGGGTTGTGGAGCAGCGCGATCAGGGAAATGATCCCCAGACCAATCAGGCCGACACGCTGGAAAACACATAATGGACACGGCGCCAGACCTTGCACATGCTCAAGATACAGGGCGAAGACCATCCCCACCACACTGGCACAAAACAAAACACCACTCACGAAGCGATAACTCCATTGCATGGTCAATCCTCTTTCTATTTTTATCGGTACTGAGTCAGAAACTGCTCAAAACTCAAGGTCTGTTCCTGCTCAAGTTGCTGTTGTTGTTGCAATGATTGCTGGGCCATTTCTTCAAAATAGGCCAGCGTTTCCGGGCTTAATACATGCGCCTGATAGACGTCAGCATGTTGCTGCGCCATATGGCTGCCAAAATTCCAGGTGCCGCCCTGATGTAAGGTATCTTCAATCACCTGCGCGGATAGCGTCGCATCGACTTCATCAATCCGGCCGAGCATGGTCGCCAGACCCTGACTATATAGCGTGGTGGCATAGGCCTGATCCAGCAGTTCAGCCAAAGGCTGCATGGCCTGAGCATGACTACGGCTCCAGTCTTCAATCGGATAGGACTGGCCATCTGCTAAAATGGTGGCATTTGGCGCACGGCCACGATTCACGACTTCGGCCTGATTGCGCTCAATAATGTCCTGTTCATCATCCAATAACGCCGGACTGTCTTTGAGCAGACAGTACAATGCCAGCACTTCCAGGAAGCCGGCGGTGTGTTCATCAATCCCGATAGAGCTATACGGATTGACATCGACTGCGCGTAACTCCACATAGCCAACACCCCGATTGGCCAGCGCCTGCGATGGGGTTTCACCCGCCTGAGGCACCTGTTTCGGACGCACCAGACTGTAGTATTCGTTTTCAATTTGCAGCACGTGATCATTGATCTGAATCGGCTCACCCTGTGCATCATTCAGACCCAAACGGCTAAATGGCTGATACGGGGTTTTGACGGCTTTTTGCAGACCCTCTAAATAACCACTCAGGTTGTTATAGTGAATCCCGAGCTGTTTTTGCGCCGAATTCTGATAGCCAAAACGGCCCATACGCAAGGCGGTAGCATACGGCAGGAACAGCGTGCCGCGTACCAGTGGCAGCAAATGATGTTCACGGCCGGTCATAAAACACTGACACACCGATGGACTGGCACCGACCACCAGCATTACCAATGGGGTCAGGCGAATAAAATTACGGATTAAACCGAAATAGCGATGGCTGCGATAATCCTGCAGGCTCAGATTTTTGAGTGCCTCATCGCTTTCTTGTTGTTGTAGCGCTTCAAATAAAGCATCCGGGAAAGACAGATTATAATGCACCCCGGAAATGGTCTGCATCCGGCGTCCATAGCGTACCCCCAAACCATGACGGTATAAGGTCTTGAAACGGCCAATATTGGAGCTGCCATATTGCGCCAGCGGAATGCGTTCTTCGGCATCATCCAGCATACACGGCATTGACAGCGGCCAGAGTTTTTCTTCATGTTCCAGCTGACGGTACACCACGGCATGAATATCGCTTAAATAATTCAGTGCGCCCGGAATACTGTCCTGCGGCGGAGTAATAAACTCCATTAATGCTTCGGAATAATCGGTGGTGATATGCGGATGAGTCAGTGCCGAACCCAAGCCCTTCGGATGGGCTGCCTGAGAGAGAAATCCATTGCTTTGCATACGCAGGCTTTCACGCTCAATACCGCGCAACATGCCGCGCAGTAGCGAAGAATCCACCCAAGTCGTTAAAGTATCTTGAGAGGTCGATTCGGGTTGACTCATTACAATCTCGCTTATCGCAAAAAACTACTAAAGAAAATCATCGGTTTATATCAGTATAACGCGATTTAGTGCCGGCACATTACATCCTGTATAGTTTTCAAACAAACCCACAACTTTATTTTTGGCAATTTTTTATCACAAAGTTGCTCTATAAGACATGTGAAATTTGTGATTTTATAATCAAAAGAACAGAGGTAAATAATAAAGCGTATGAATTATCAGGATTTTTTAGATTTTTGGTTTTCTCCTGCTGCGGAACCGAACTGGTTTGTCAAAAGCGCAGAGTTTGATGCCGTGCTTGCAGAAAAATTTACCGATGTACTGCAACAAGCGGCACAAGGAGAACTATGGACATGGCGCGAAACACCCGCAGGTCGTTTGGCTGAAATCATTGTTTTAGATCAATTATCACGTAATTTATACCGTAATGACCCGCGTGCCTTTGCCCAAGATGGAATGGCCTTGGTGTTGGCACAAGAAATGATTCACTTAAAATTGGATCAGGACTTAAACCCAACCGAACGTCGTTTTCTATATATGCCGTTTATGCACAGTGAATCCAAACGTATTCACGAAGTCGCATTAACGTTGTTTGAAAGTTTGAATGACCCCACCGTGTTGGGCTATGAACTGAAACATAAAGTGATTATTGAGCGCTTTGGCCGTTATCCACATCGCAATCAAATATTGGGACGCCAATCAAGCGCAGAAGAATTGGAGTTCCTGACCCAACCGAACAGCAGTTTTTAATTAAAACGCGGTTCATTCTCCCCTTGCAGTATCTTCACAGGAGAACAGCATGAAACATCTAATTCTTGGTTTAGGCCTCGGGCTCAGTCTGCTGCTGGGCGGCTGTGCCACCACACCATCCAAGCCGCTGACCTTTGACCAGCTGGGTCAATATTCGGTGACACCACTGAACAGCCAGACCTATCGCATTAGTTTTCAGGCCCGTCCCAACATGAGCTTTGGCACGGCCGAAGAAATTACCCTGGTCAAAGCGGCACAAACCACGCTGCAACAGGGCTATACCTTCTTTAAAGTGCTGGATGATCCGAGTAACCGCAGCCAGCAGCCACCGCGTCAAGCTGTGGTCTATCCGGCACCGAGCTTTTATCCATATGGCTATTATCGTCGTCATCCGGCTTTCTGGCCTGACCCATTTTATGACTACCCGCAGGTCATTAATGTTGACCCGATTCAGGTTTCCTATACGATTCAATGTTATAAAGATCAAAAAAGCGCCCCAAGTGATGCCTTTGATGCTCGCCTGATCTTGCAGTCACTGGGTGGAAAATACGGGCTCAGTCCAGGCGGTCAGGTGTTACAGCCACCGGTAGCCACTTCAAACTAGGGAAACATGCATGCAGACAGCGCCAGCACCCACTTCTCCAAACCTGCAACGCAGCAAGCGTTTTGCCACCATGGCCCTGATCACGGCCGTGCTGGCCTGGATCTGTTTAATGGTGCTGGCCAAACTGCTGCCCGACTATATCTGGCTGATTCATATTCTGATGCTGTCAGCCGAAGCCGGTGTGGTCGGCGGACTGGCCGACTGGTATGCGATTACCGTGCTGTTTCGTAATCCCTTTGGCCGGCTGCCCATTCCCAAGTTTTTGCGGGACCATACCGAAATTATTCCGCGCAACAAAGACCGTATTGCCGAATCGATGGGACGTTTTGTTCAGGAAAATTTCCTGTCGCCGCAAATTGTACAGCGCAGCCTGCACAATACCGATGTGTCGCTGGCCGTGGGTAAATGGCTGGCCAATCCGCAGAATAACCAGCAGGTCAGCCAGCTGATTCAGCAGACCGTACCGAAGATTTTTGAATTTGTCGGGCAGGAACAGATTGGCCGCTTTATCCAGAACAACAGCGTGCAATGGGTCAAAAATACTGACATTAATTATCTGGCTAGTGAAATGCTGCGCGCGGTGCTGGAAAATGATTTCCATCAGGATGTACTGCAACGCGGGTTGGATTTGGCACATGACTGGATGCTGCAACATCCGGAAGAAACCCGCGAGCTGACCCGCACCCTGTTTAAAGAACTGGGCGTGTGGCGACTGGCCAGAGGTGCCAGCTGGATTGGTATTGATGTACAGCAGCGCACCATCGACTCTTTACTGGAACGAGTCGATTCAATGCTGGCCGATCCCGATCATCCGTGGCGGCAAAAAGTAGAAGATATGGCACATCAGCTGATGCAACAGCTGGCCGATCAGGACAGTGCCGCCAGCCAGCGCCTGAACCAGACCAAAAATGCCCTGCTGGACAGTCCGCAAGTGCTGAATTTTATTAGCGGCGCGGTGGTGATTCTGTGTGATGCAATCCGGGCAGATCTGGAAAAACCCGATTCCGGTATTGCGGAAAACCTGCGCGTGGCCATTCAGCAGGTCGGTGAGAACATTATCAGTAACGGCGCCGTGCGCCAGTTGCTGAATGACAAAATGAGCGGCATCGCCGTCAATCTCTCTGACCAGTACAGTGAAAAAGTGATCCGTTTTATTAGTGAGCGGATTCATGAATGGGATTCACGCGAGATGATTGGCAAAATTGAAAACGAGGTCGGCGGCGACCTGCATATGATCCGGGTCAATGGCGTGGTGGTGGGGGCCTTTATTGGTCTGGCACTGGGGATTATCCGGGCGCTGGTCGAATTGATTTAATTCAGTTTTTTTCGCTCACCGCTTCAATTGCTGGCGGATGGCGGCTTATCATGCGATGTGCATACACAATAACGGTAGTCAATGGTCATGCTTGAACTTCAATTTAAACTTCCTGCGCTTGGCGTGACCATTTTTAGTGTCATGACCACCCTGGCTCAGCGCCTGAATGCCCTGAATGTGTCACAGGGTTTCCCCGATTTTCCGGCCCCACCGGCCCTGCTGGAGGCCCTGTGTCAGGCGACATTAGAGGGCCAGAACCAGTATCCACCCGGTGATGGGCTGTTATTGCTCAGAGAACAGCTGGCTACGCAAAAGCAGCAACAGACCGGTCGTTCGTTTGATCCTCACACCGAAATCAGCATTACCGCCGGCGCGACCATTGCCATTTTCTGTGCCATTCAGGCGGTGGTGCAGGCCGGGGATGAAGTGATTATTTTTGATCCCAGCTATGACAGTTATGCACCCACCGTGCAACTGGCCGGCGGGAAAGCTATCCATCTGGCCTTGCAGCCGCCCCATTTTCAGGTCGACTGGAATCAGGTCAAAGATGCCATTCATGATCGTACCCGCATGATCATCGTCAATACCCCGCATAACCCGAGCGGTACGCTGTGGTCAGCCGAGGACTGGCAGACCCTGATTGAGCTGATTCAGGATCGCAATATTGTCGTACTGTCCGATGAGGTCTATGAACATCTGGTCTATGACGGCCAGCAGCATTATTCAGCGCTTGATTTTCCGGCCCTGCACGAGCGCAGTTTTGTGATTGGTTCTTTTGGTAAAACTTTTCATGTCACCGGCTGGAAAACCGGTTATTGCATGGCTTCACCGGCTTTGATGCAGTTGTTCCGGCAGGTTTATCAGTTTGCCAATTTCTGTGGTGTGACCCCGGTGCAAGTCGCGCTGGCACAATTTATGCAACAGCATCCGGAACATATTGCTGAACTGGCCGCGTTCTATCAGGCCAAACGCGACCGCTTTCAGGCCGGTATCCAGCACTCCCGTTTTCAGTGGATTCCCGCGCAAGGCACCTATTTCCAGAATCTGGACTATCGCGCCATCCGCCCGGATTTAAACGATCTGCAGATGTGCCAGTATCTGGCCGAGCAGCACAAGATTGTGGCGATTCCGATTTCTGCTTTTTATCAGACCCCGCCGGATGATTTACGCCTGATTCGGGTCTGTTTTGCCAAAAAAGATGAAACGCTGGATCGGGCCGCAGAAATTTTCTCGGCCTGTTAACACGAGTACGTAAGATCAGCTAAGTTACGCAATTGCTAAGGCTTTTTGCTACAGGCTCATGCTAGGGTAAAGCCATTCATGCACACGATCATAAACCGGTTACAGGATTGCTCATGCCGCAGCATCAACCTTTGGTGAATCAACACAAGCTCTGGAAAACCTTCCTGATTTTCCTGCTGCCGCTGATTGCCACCAATATTCTGCAAAACCTGTCTGGCACCATCAACACTGTCTTTGTTGGCCAGATGATGGGTGTCGATGCCATTGCAGCGGTGGCGGTATTCTTCCCGATTCTGTTCTGTTTGATGGCCTTTGTGATCGGACTGTCAGCCGGTTCAACCGTGCTGGTCGGGCAGGCCTGGGGTGCGCAGAATATTGAAAAAGTACGCTGTGTGGTCGGCTCGACCCTGTTTATGACCCTGATTGGCGGTACCATCATTGCAATTTTAGGCGTGATTTTCGCCAAATCCATTCTGCTAGCCTTAGGTACCGATCCGCAGGTGATGCATCTGTCGTTGCCCTATGTGCAATGGATGCTGGCCGGTAGCCCGCTGCTGTTTGTCTATATTATTTACACCTCCATTTTACGCGGCGTGGGCGACAGTATTACCCCCTTAATTGCCTTAGGCATGACCAGCCTGATCGGGCTGTTTATTACCCCGGTGCTGATTGCCGGCTATTTTGGTTTTCCGCGTCTGGGGATTATTGCCCCGGCTATCGCCACCATTATTGGTTATCTGGCGGTGCTGATTTTTCTGGCGGTGTATCTGAACAAGAAAAACCATCCGCTACGACCGGATTGGCAATTGCTGAAAAATATTCGCCATCAACCGATCTTGAGCAAGATTATTTTACGTCTGGGCATTCCGACCGGCATTCAGATGGTCACCACGTCGGTGGCCGGTCTGGTAATTGTCGGGCTGGTCAACCGTTATGGCGCTGAAGCCACAGCGGCCTATGGTGCGGTGAATCAGGTGCTGAACTATATTCAGTTCCCGGCGCTGTCGATTGCCATTGCCGCCTCTATTTTTGGTGCGCAGGCGATTGGGGCTGGCAAGTCCGATTTACTGGCCAAAGTCACCCGTACTGCTTTGGGCATGAACCTGATGATTACCGGGATGCTAGTGGTGCTGGCCTATTTATTCTCGAAATATTTAATGGCGCTGTTTATTACCGACCCGCAGGTGGTCGAGCTGGGCCAGCAGCTGCTGTTTATTGTATTGTGGTCAATTTTGTTCTTTGGGGCCAGTGCCATTTTCGCTTCGATTATGCGCGCCAGCGGGACTGTCACGGTGCCAATGATTATTAATGTGCTGGCAATTTTGCTGATTGAAGTGCCGTGTGCTTATCTGTTTAGTCAGTGGTGGGGATTACAAGGCATCTGGTATGCCTATGCGCTGGCCTTTGTCAGTCTGTGTATTTTACAAGGCCTGTATTATCAGTTTGTCTGGAAGAAAAAGACCATTGAGGTGTTGATTTGAGGGCAGGAGATAGCGCCTGATTAATTTCCTGAATCACCGCTTGCGCTAATTGCGAAGATAATTGAATACCCTGAATCTCAGCGCCAATACGGCCATTAATCGGTTTGACCTGAATATGTTGATAGTCATAGCTCATATTAAATTTCCTTCATTTCTCTTTTGATGTTTTTAAAGGTTTCCACTCGGGATGAGCTGATGATGTCAAAACGGCTTATTCAAATCTGTCAAAAACTTGACAGTTTTATTCGGCTTTGTTGCATAAAGATTTTAAAGATAGAGCTTTCCTAAGTTGTTTAAATTTAAGTGACAACTTGGGTATGAGCTCGGCCTAATTCCATAAATTTATTTAATACTGCCACACGTGCATGAATCTC